>CAJYRH010000577.1 GCA_913776795.1 uncultured Pseudorhodoferax sp.
GCGGTTCTCCACCACCACCGGCTGGCCCCACTTGCGCGAGAGCTTGTCGGCGATCACGCGGCCGATTGCGTCGGGCGCGCCGCCGGTGGGGTAAGGCGTGATGAGGCGTACGGTGCGCGTGGGCCACTTGGCTGCGTCCTGGGCCTGCGCCTGCGCCTGTGCCGACATGCCGAAGGCCGCCACGGCGGACAGCGCCAGCAGCGCGGCACGGCGTGGGATGAAGGATGGAATCATGGCCTCGTCTCCTCGGTGTACTGGATGGTCAATCCAGCGTGATGTTGGCCTTGCGGATCACGTCGCCGAAGCGCTGCGCCTCCGCCTTCAGGGTCGACTGGAACTGCTCGGGCGTGGTCGGAAAGGATTCGTAGCCGAAGGTCCTGAAGCGCTCCACGAAGTCCTTGTCCTTGAGGATCTCGTTGAAGTCCTTGCGGATCTTGTCCATGGTGGCCGCGGGCAGGCCAGGCGGCACGGCGATCACGTTCCACCCCGTGACCTCGAAGTCCTTGGGGCCGCCGGATTCGGCCACCGTCGGGATGTCCGGGAAGTCGGCCGAGCGCTTGTTGGCGGCGAAGGCCAAGAGGCGCAGCTTGCCGGCGCGGTACAGCGGGCCGGCCGTGCCCGCGCTGCCCAGCGCGAAGTCGATGTCGCCCGTGGCCACCGAGGTGTAGAGCTGCGTGGTCTCCTTGAAGATCACGTGCTCCATCTGCGTGCCGGTCACGCTCTCGAACAGTTCGGAGCCCAGGTGCACGGGATTGCCGACCGACCAGGAGCCGTAGTTCAGCTTGCCCGGACGCGCCTTGGCGTCGGCAATGATGTCGCCCACGGTCTTGTACTTGCTGTTGGTCGGCACCGTGAAGAAGAAGTGCGTCTTGAACAGCGGCAGCGCGATGTCGAAGTCCTTCTGCGGGTCGTAGGGCAGCTTCTTGAACAGCGCGGGATAGGCCGCGAGATGCACATTGTCCAGCACCAGCAGATCGGTGCCGTCCTTGGCGCCGCGCTTCCAGGCGTCGATGGCGATGAAGCCGTTGCCGCCCGGGCGGTTTTCCACCACCACGGGCTGGCCCCACAGGCGCGCGAGCTTGTCGGCCGCCAGGCGGGCCACGCCGTCCGGACCGCCGCCGACCGGGAAGGGCGTGATGATGCGCACGGGCTTGGTCGGGAACTGCTGCGCGGATGCGCCGAAGGCAGCGGCCAGGGCGCAGGTGGCGAGGCCGGCGCGCAGCAGCGCGCGGCGAAGGGTGTTCGTCATGTCGTGTCTCTTGTCTCAGTCGATGTATTTGAGGCCGGCGGCCGCCAGCGGCTCGCGCATCTTGTACATGTCCAGCCCCAGCACGCCCGAGGCCAGCTTGTCGCGCTTTTCGCCTTCGTTGGCCTCGCGCTTGCGCGCAGCTTCCAGCGTCCTGGCGGCGATGGCACGCGGCACGCAGACCACGCCGTCGTCGTCGGCCACGACCACGTCGCCCGGCGTGACCAGCATGCCGGCGCAGACCACGGGGATGTTGACCGAGCCGATGGTGGCCTTGATCGTGCCCTTGCTGCTGATGGCCTTGCTCCAGACCGGGAAGTTCATCTCCTTGAGCGTCTTGACGTCGCGCACGCCGGCGTCAATGACCAGGGCGCGCGCACCACGCGCCTGGAAGCTCGTAGCCAGCAGGTCGCCGAAGTAGCCATCGGTGCACTCGGCTGTGATGGCGGCCACGACGATGTCGCCGGGCTGGATCTGCTCTGCGACGACGTGCATCATCCAGTTGTCGCCCGGGTGCAGCAGCACCGTCACGGCCGTGCCGGACACCTGTGCGTCCGGGAAGATCGGGCGCATGTAGGGCTTGAGCAGGCCGACGCGGCCCATGGCCTCGTGCACGGTGGCCGAGCCCAGCGCGGCGAGTGCATCGGCGGTGGCAGCGTCGGTGCGCTGGATGTTGCGGTAGACGACTCCGAGTTCGTACATATGGGTCCTTTCATCCACCAGGCCGCTTCGCGGCACCCCTTTCCGCTACGCGAAGGGGGCGCACCCAGCGGCCTGGCAGAGCCAGTTCCGCGGGTGCCCTGAGAGGGTTGTGGTTGAGTTACTTGCCTTTGCTCTTCAACGCTGCATCCAGGCGCGGGAACACGCGGCGCACGTTGCCTTCGTAGATCTGGTGCTTGTCGTCGTCGCTCAGGATCGTCGACGCTGCGATGTAGCGCTTGGTGTCGTCGTAGTAGTGGCCGGTGGTCGGGTCGATGCCGCGCACCGCGCCGATCATCTCGGAGGCGAACAGCACGTTCTTGACCGGGATCACGGTGTTGAGCAGGTCGATGCCGGGCTGGTGGTAGACGCAGGTGTCGAAGAACACGTTGTTCAGCAGGTGCTCGCTCAGGAGCGGCTTCTTCATCTCCTGCGCCAGGCCGCGGAAGCGGCCCCAGTGGTAGGGCACGGCGCCGCCGCCATGGGGGATCAGGAACTTCAGCGTCGGGAAGTCCTTGAACAGGTCGCCCTGGATCAGCTGCATGAAGGCCGTGGTGTCGGCGTTCAGATAGTGCGCACCCGTGGTGTGGAAGCAGGGGTTGCAGCTGGTGCTGACGTGGATCATCGCGGGCAGCTCGTACTCGGCCATCTTCTCGTAGACGGGGTACCAGTGGCGGTCGGTCAGCGGCGGGCTGTTCCAGTGGCCGCCGGACGGGTCCGGGTTCAGGTTGATCCCGACGGCGCCGTACTCCTTGACGCACTTCTCGAGCTCAGGGATGCAGGTGGCCGGGTCCACACCGGGCGACTGCGGCAGCATGGCCACCGGCACGAAGTGGTCGGGGAACAGCGTGGAGACGCGATAGCACAGCTCGTTGCAGATCGCGGCCCAGGTGCTGGAGACGTTGAAGTCGCCGATGTGGTGGGCCATGAAGCTGGCGCGCGGGCTGAAGAGGGTGATGTCGCTGCCGCGTTCCTTCATGAGGCGCAGCTGGTTGGTCTCGATGGACTCGCGCAGCTCGTCGTCGCTGATCTTCAGGTCGGCGACCTTGGGCGCCTGGGCCGGGTCCTTGATGCCGGCGATCTGCTGGTTGCGCCAGTTCTCCAGGGCCTTGGGTGCCGTGGTGTAGTGGCCGTGGCAGTCGATGATCAAGGGGTTCTCGCGGCTCATGTTGCTCCTCGGTTTTGGCTCTGCGGTGTGCGCGGATTCTGCGCGCGCGCCGCATACCCGCCTAGCTTGCAGGCCTGCTATCAGCTAGAACGAAATGGCATAGCTATGTCAGCGATATTGCATATAGTCGCAGCATGGATTTGAAGCAGCTGGAGTACTTCGTCCGCGTGGCCGAACTCGGCAGCTTCACGCGCGCGGCCATCGCGCTGGACGTGGCGCAGCCCGCGCTGTCGCGGCAGATTCGGCTGCTGGAGGTCGAGCTGCGGCAGAACCTGCTCGCGCGCAATGGCCGCGGCGCCACGCCCACCGAAGCCGGCAAGCTGCTGCTGGAACATGGCCGCGGCATCCTGCACCAGGTGGCCGTGGCGCGCGAGGAGCTCGGCGTGGCGCGCGGCGCACTGGCAGGGCGCGTCTCCATCGGGCTGCCGCCCAGCCTGTCGCGGCTCATCACCGTGCCGTTGACCCAGTCCTTCCGCGCCAGGCTGCCGCAGGCCCAGCTCACGCTGACCGAAGGCTTCTCGCTGGTCATGATCGACAGCCTGCGCATGGGCAACCTGGACATGGCCCTGCTCTACAACCCCGAGCGCTCGCCCGACATGGAGCAGACCCTGCTGCACGAGGAGGAACTGGTGCTGATCTCGCCGCGCGCCGAGGTGACCGAAGCCAAGGGCAGCAAGGCGCGCACGGCCGTGGCCCTGCGCGATGCCGCCGCCCTGCCCCTGATCCTGCCCAGCCGCCCCAACGCTTTTCGCCTGCTGCTGGAGGCAGAGACCATGCGCCTGGGCTGTGCACTGCGCATCGCCATGGAGGTCGACGGGCTCAACGCCATCCTGAGCCTGGTGCGCGAGGGCTTCGGCCACGCCGTGCTGCCGGCCTACACGCTGGCCAACATCGACCACGGCGGCGCGCTGGTGGTGCGGCGGCTGCAGGCGCCGCGGCCGACCAGCCAGCTCACGCTAGTGCGCTCCTCGCGCCGGCCATCCACCGAGACGCAAAAGGTGGCGCGCGCACTGCTGCAG
>CAJYRH010000578.1 GCA_913776795.1 uncultured Pseudorhodoferax sp.
GCCGGATGCAGATGCCGTTGGCCACCCGGCCGCAGCGGCCCGCGCGCTGGTTGGCCGCGGCCTGGCTGATCGGCTCGACCAGCAACTGCTCGACCTTGCTGCGGAAGCTGTAGCGCTTGACTCGCGCGGTGCCGGTATCGATCACGTAGCGGATGCCGGGCACGGTGAGCGAGGTCTCGGCCACGTTGGTCGCCAGCACGATGCGCCGTCCGGTGTGGCCGTCGAAGATGCGGTCCTGCTCGGCCTGCGACAGCCGTGCGAAGAGCGGCAGCACCTCGGCATTGCGCATCACCGGCTGGTGGCTCAGGTGGCGCCGCAGGTGGTCCGCGGCCTCGCGGATCTCGCGTTCGCCGGGCAGAAAGACCAGGATGTCGCCGCCGTGGTGCGCATCGCGCCACAGCTCGTCGACCGCCTCGGCGATGGCGTCGTTCTGGTCGTGGTCGCGCGTTTCCTCGAAGGGCCGCCAGCGCACCTCGACCGGAGAGGTGCGGCCCGACACGTAGATGACCGGCGCCGGCCCTCGGTTGGACGCGAAGTGCTGCGCGAAGCGATCGGCGTCGATGGTGGCCGACGTCACGATCACCTTCAGGTCGGGCCGGCGCGGCAGGATCTCGCGCAGGTAGCCCAGCAGGAAGTCGATGTTGAGCGAACGCTCGTGGGCCTCGTCGATGATCAGCGTGTCGTAGGCCTTGAGCAGCGGATCGGTCTGCGTCTCGGCCAGCAAAATGCCGTCGGTCATGAGCTTGACCGAGGCCTCGCGCGACAGGCGGTCCTGGAAGCGCACCTTGTAGCCGACCACGTCGCCCAGCGGCGTCTTGAGTTCCTCGGCGATGCGCTTGGCCACCGACGACGCCGCGATGCGCCGGGGCTGCGTGTGGCCGATGAGCCGGCCCTTGCCCGGCGGTGCATGCAGCTTGCCGCGCCCGAGTGCCAGCGCGATCTTGGGCAGCTGCGTGGTCTTGCCCGAGCCGGTCTCGCCGCAGACGATCACCACCTGGTGCGCCGCGATGGCGGCCATGATCTCCTCGCGCCGGCCGGAGACGGGAAGCGATTCGGGAAAGCTCAGCGTGAAGGCTGGCGCCGGGGGCGCCGCGGAGGCTTCGGGCATATGGAAAGGGGCGCGCGTCCCGCGCAGGGACTTCGTAGAGAATCCGGGATTATCCCAGTGCAGCGCCTGCACTGCCCGCACTCCGCGCAGACCCGCCGTCCATGTCCGCTGTCTTCAATTTCACCTTCGTCCCGTGGTTTCGTTCGGTGGCGCCGTACATCCACACGCACCGTGGCAAGACCTTCGTGGTCGGCATGGCGGGCGAGGCCATCGCCGCCGGCAAGCTGCAGTCGATCGCCCAGGACCTGGCATTGATCCAGGCCATGGGCGTGCGCATCGTACTGGTGCACGGCTTCCGTCCGCAGGTCAACGAACAGCTGCGTGCCAAGGGGCATGAGGCCAGGTATTCGCACGGCATCCGCATCACCGACGGCGTGGCACTGGACTGCGCGCAGGAGGCCGCCGGACAGTTGCGCTACGAGATCGAGGCGGCGTTCAGCCAGGGCCTGCCGAACACGCCCATGGCTGGCGCCACGGTGCGCGTGATCTCGGGCAACTTCATCACGGCGCGTCCGGTGGGCATCGTGGATGGCGTGGACTTTCAGCATTCGGGCTCGATCCGCAAGGTCGACGTGGCCGGCCTGCTGCGCACGCTGGACATGGGCGCCCTGGTGTTGTTGTCGCCCTTCGGCTTCTCGCCCACGGGCGAGGCCTTCAACCTGACCATGGAGGAGGTGGCGACCAGCGTGGCTACCGCGCTGCAGGCCGACAAGCTGATTTTCCTGACCGAGGTGCCGGGCATCCGCATGCAGCCGGGCGAGCCGGCGTCGGACGACAACCCCATCGACACCGAGCTGCCGCTGGCCGCGGCCGAGCAATTGCTGGCCCAGCTGCCGACGCCGCTGCAGCCGACCGACACGGGCTTTTACCTGCAGCACTGCGTGAAGGCCTGCAAGGCCGGCGTGGAACGCAGCCACATCCTGCCCTTCGCGCTGGACGGTGCGCTGCTGCTGGAGATCTACGTGCACGACGGCATCGGCACCATGGTCATCGACGAGAAGCTGGAAAGCGTGCGCGAGGCGTCCAGCGACGACGTGGGCGGCATCCTGCAGCTGATCGAGCCTTTCGAGAAGGACGGCACGCTGGTCAAGCGCAGCCGCACCGAGATCGAGCGCGACGCCCACCTGTACACCGTGATCGAACACGACGGCGTGATCTTCGCGTGCGCTGCGCTCTACCCTTATCCCGAGGCCAAGACGGCCGAAATGGCCGCGCTGACAGTGTCGCCGCAGAGCCAGGGCCAGGGCGACGGCGAGAAGGTGCTCAAGCGCATCGAACACCGCGCCCGCCAGGCGGGTCTGCAGAGCATCTTCGTGCTGACCACGCGCACCATGCACTGGTTCATCAAGCGCGGCTTCCAGCCGGTGGACCCGGACTGGCTGCCCGAGGCGCGCAAGCGCAAGTACAACTGGGACCGGCGCAGCCAGGTGCTGGTCAAGAAGCTGGGCTGATCAGCCTGCCGCGTCCGGCGCCGGTTCCGGCGCCGGCGCTGGGGCGGGCTGCACGTCCATCTGCGCAGGATCGAGGAAGCGTTCGGCATAGCGCCGGTACACCGCCTGGCGCATGAACACGTCGAACAGGTCCGGGTCGATGTGGCCGTTCTTCTTGAAGCGCACCATGATCTCCAGCGCCTTGGACACCTTCATGCCGGGCTTGTAGGGGCGGTCGGCGGCGGTGAGCGCCTCGAAGATGTCGGCGATGCCCAGCATGCGCGCCTGCAGCGACATCTCGTGGCGCATCAGGCCCTTGGGATAGCCGCGCCCGTCCATGCGCTCGTGGTGGCCGCCCGCAAACTCGGGCACGTTGCGCAGGTGCTTGGGCCACGGCACCTGCTCCAGCATGCGGTTGGTCGCGACGATGTGGTAGTTGATGATGTCGCGCTCCCTGGCGGTCAGGGTGCCGCGGCGGATCGACAGGTTCTCCATTTCGTCGTCCGTGAAGAACGGCGCATCGTCGCCCTGCGGGCCGGACCAGCGCCGCCGATCGGACAGCGACTGCAGCCGTGCGAGCGTGCCTTCGTTGAAGTATTCCGTTCCGCGGTTGAGCTTGCGGATGTACTCGCGCTCGGCATCCAGCGCGGCCTGCTCCGTGGTGCAGGCCGCCGCCGCCTGGGCCTCGGCAACCGGGTCCACGCAGGGGCGCAGCGCCAGCTGGCGCTTGAGCGCCGCGATCTCCAGGTCGCGCCGCACCACCTCGAAGCGCGTGTCGACCAGCGCGATCCGGTCGAACAGCGTCTGCAGCTTGGTCGCCTTGTCGACCACGTGCACGGGCGTGGAGATCTTGCCGCAGTCGTGCAGAAGGCCGGCAATCTTGAGCTCGTAGCGGTCGCGCTCGGTCATCCTGAAGCTGGCCAGCGGGCCGTCTTCGGTGGCGTCCACCGCGTCGGCCAGCATCATGGTCAGCTCGGGCACGCGGTTGCAGTGCCCGCCCGTGTACGGCGACTTGTCGTCGATCGCCATGTTGATCAGGTGGATGAAGGACTCAAACAGCTCCTCCAGCTGAATGATGAGCTGCCGGTTCGACAGCGCGATGGCGGCCTGCGACGCCAGCGACTCCACCAGCCGCTGGTCGGCCTCGGAGAAGGTGACCACGCGGCCCAGGTCCGGCTCCTGCGCATTGATGAGAGATCGGAAGAGCGTCG
>CAJYRH010000579.1 GCA_913776795.1 uncultured Pseudorhodoferax sp.
CAGGCTCATGCGCACCAGCTCGCTGAGGTAGCTGCCCAGGGTGGTGGTCAGCGTGTCGATGATGGCGACCGTCGGCCCCAGCACGAAGACCGCCAGGGCCAGCGCCGCTGCCATGAGCAGGTTGAACGAGGACAGCCACTTGATGCCCTTGGTCACGCCGCTCACGGCCGAGGTGATGAACAGCACCGTGGTCACGGCGATGATGCCCAGCTGGGACCACTGCGTGACAGGTAGGCCAAGCACTGCGTTGAGCCCGCTGTTGATCTGCAGCGCGCCCATGCCGAGCGAAGCCGCCACGCCGAAGGCCGTGGCGATCACCGCCAGCACGTTGACCAGCGGCCCGATCCGGCGCAGCGGCGCCCAGGGCAGCGACTGCACGGCGGTGCTGACCAGGGCGGAGCCACCGCGGCGGAACTGGAAGAAGGCGATGGCCAGGGCCACCACGCTGTAGACCGCCCACGGATGCAGGCCCCAGTGGAAGAAGCTGTAACGCATGGCGGCGTTGGCTGCCTCCGGCGTGTTGGGCGCGATGCCGGGTGGCGGCGTCCCATAGTGCGACACCGGCTCGGCCACGCCCCAGAACACCAGGCCGATGCCCATGCCGGCAGCAAACAGCATGGCGAACCAGGCGCCGACGGAGAACTCGGGCTCCTCGTCCTCGGTGCCGAGCTTCAGATCGCCGTAGCGGCTGAAGGCCAGCACCAATGCGACCACGACCAGGCCCAACACCAGCCACAGGTAGAACCAGCCGAAGTTGCGTGTGATGAGCGCCAGCGCGCCGTCGAACACAGCGCCCAGGTGGGTCGGCGCAACGACGCCCCACAGAACGATGGCCAGGATGAACCCGGCCGAGACGATGAGTTGCATGCGTTTTTCCTCCTCGAATGTCCGGCGCTCCGCCGGAAGCGGGCAACCACATGGCGGGCGCAAGGCGCCGCACGCAGGCCGGTGTGCATGGATGGATGGCGCCAGGGCCGGCCCGATGTGCCAGATGGAGTCTGCCGCGGCGAGCGCGCGGCAGCTGTCAGCAAGGGCCTGGAACCGTCACGCTGGCCGGGCGAAGAGCGTCTTCGTGTACCAGGGAGTCGCCAAAGGGGGCCGTATTCTAGCCAGCGGCCTCTTGCAGCAGGCCCAGCACCAGCTCGTGCACCCCGTTCCAGACGATCTGCACGCCCAGGCACAGCAGGATGAAGGCCGACAGCCGCAGAAAGATGATCATGCCGGCCTCCCCCAGCGGCTTGAGCAGCCTGTCGGCGTAGCGGTAGGCCAGGTAGACCAGCACGCCGATGGCCAGCAGCGCCAGCACGGCGCCGCCGGTGCGCGCCAGCGCCAGGGACAGGCGCACGTCGGCCAGCGACACCCCCACCGTGATCGCGGCGGTGATCGAACCCGGGCCGGAGGTGATGGGAAAGGTGAGCGGGTAGAAGGCCTGGCGCTTGGCCATCTCGGGCGTGTAGGCCTCGGCCAGTGCGGTGCGGCTGTCGCTCGTGGTCTGGGATGTGTTGAGCAGGCGCCAGGCGCTGGCCGCCACCACGAGTCCGCCGCCCACGCGCACGATGGGCAGCGAGATGCCGAAGAAGTCCAGCACGTAGACGCCGACCAGCATCGCGCCCAGCATGAGCCAGAACACGTTGCGCGCGATGCGCCGTGCCAGCAACGCCCGTGTGGGGGCGGAAGCGCCTTCGGTCAGGCTCAGGAACACCGGCGCTGCGGCGGCCGGGTTCAGGATCGGCAGCACGGTCACGAACGCGAACAGGAAGCCCTTGCCCAGGGCTGCCAGCAGTTCCAGCGTCATGGCGTGGCGCCGTCGGGTGCCAGCGGCTTTACTCGCCTTGCGACAGCAGCGGCAGGTCGGTGTCGCCGCCCTTGCCGAGCAGGCCCACGCCCGAATAGATCGCCAGCTTGTCGCGCGTGTCGGCGATGTCCAGGTTGCGCATGGTCAGCTGGCCGATGCGGTCGGCCGGCGTGAAAGCCGCGTCTTCCACCTTTTCCATCGACAGGCGCTCGGGCTTGTAGGTCAGGTTGGGGCTGCTCGTGTCCATCAGCGAGTAGTCGTTGCCGCGGCGCAGCTCCAGCGTCACCTCGCCGGTCACGGCGCGTGCCACCCAGCGCTGGGCGGTCTCGCGCAGCATCAGCGCCTGGCTGTCGAACCAGCGGCCCTGGTACAGCAGGCGGCCCAGCTTGCGGCCATTGGCGCGGTACTGCTCGATGGTGTCCTCGTTGTGGATGCCGGTGACCAGGCGCTCGTAGGCGATGTGCAGCAGCGCCATGCCCGGGGCCTCGTAGATGCCGCGGCTCTTGGCCTCGATGATGCGGTTCTCGATCTGGTCGCACATGCCGATGCCGTGGCGCCCGCCGATGGCGTTGGCTTCCATGAACAGCGCCAGCGGGCTGTCGAAGCTGCGGCCGTTCAGCGCGACGGGCTGGCCTTCCTCGAAACGGATCGACACCGTCTCGGGCTTGACCACGCAGTCCTCGCGCCAGAACGGCACGCCCATGATGGGCTTGACGATGTGCATGCCGGCGTTGAGGAACTCCAGGTCCTTGGCCTCGTGCGTGGCGCCCAGCAGGTTGGAGTCGGTGCTGTAGGCCTTCTCCACGCTCATCTTGTAGTCGAAGCCGTTGGCGATGAGGTACTCGCTCATCTCCTTGCGGCCGCCCAGCTCGTCGATGAACTGCTGGTCCAGCCAGGGCTTGTAGATGCGCAGCTTGGGGTTGGCGAGCAGGCCGTAGCGGTAGAAGCGCTCGATGTCGTTGCCTTTGTAGGTGCTGCCGTCGCCCCAGATGTCGACGCCGTCCTCGCGCATGGCCACCACCAGCACGGTGCCGGTGACGGCACGGCCCAGCGGGGTGGTGTTGAAGTACGTCGCGCCGCCGGTGCTGACGTGGAAGGCGCCGGACTGGATCGCGGCGATGCCCTCGGCCACCAGCTGCGGGCGGCAGTCGATCAGGCGTGCCTTCTCGGCCCCATAGGCCAGCGCCTTCCTCGGGATGTCGTCGTAGTCGCTCTCGTCGGGCTGGCCCAGGTTCGCGGTGTAGGCGCAGGGAATGGCGCCCTTGGCGCGCATCCAGTGCACGGCGGCGCTGGTGTCCAGGCCGCCGGAGAAGGCGATGCCGACGCGCTCGCCTGCAGGCAGGCGGTTCAGGATGGTGGCGGTCATGGGAAAGAGTCCGGAAAGCAGGGAAAGGGCGCGATTTTAGGGGCGTGCGGCTGCCTGTCACCGTGGGGTCCGGGAGGCTGAGATGGCGCTTGCGCGCGGGCGCGGCCAGCACCGGCGGCGGCTGCCACCGAGCCCGGCCTGCGCGCCGTCGCGCTGCGGGCGGGTCGGCGCGAGGCTTCAGCGGGCGGCCATCGCCGGGTAGGTGAAGGCCAGCGCATGCACGGCGTTGACAGCGAAGTGCACCAGCACTGCCGCGCCCAGGCGGCCAGTGACCGCATAGGCGAGCGCCGCGCCCAGGCCCGTGAGGCCGGCCAGCATGGCCATGCGCGGCCCGCCCGCGATGTGCGCGAGGCCGAACAGCGCGGCCGACAGCAACACGGCCAGGGCGGCGCGGCCGGCCGATGCGGAGCCGCCCGAGCGGCCCG
>CAJYRH010000580.1 GCA_913776795.1 uncultured Pseudorhodoferax sp.
GAGTGGCACGGCGGCCATGACCGCCGACCAGGTCGCCAGCATCTTCCTGGGCAAGAGCAACCAGTGGCCCAGCGGCGCGGCGCTTTCGGGCAGGTCGGCTGGCGCCGCGGCCGCGCCGCTGGGCAACTGGTTGCTCTTGCCCAGGAAGATGCTGGCGACCTGGTCGGCGGTCATGGCCGCCGTGCCACTCTTGGCGCCCACCACCACGGCCACCTGGGCCTGGGCGGTGGCGGCCACCAGCGAGAACCCCAGCAGCGCGAGGACCTTGATGCAATTCATGCCACGCCCTCCTCAGAAAACGAAGTCCACAGCCAGGCTGTAGACGTTGACGCGCTTGTCCACGAAACCCGGAGCGGCGTTGTAGAACTGCCCCGCGCCCGTGGTCTTGATGCTGTCGAACTGCGCCTTCACAGCGACGTTGCGCATGGCGTCCCAACGCACACCGAAGGCCACGGTCTTCTGCGGCGTGCTCTCCCTGGCAAGGAGTCGGTCAACAAGCCCTGATTGTGGAAAAACCGCCGGAATGGTGTTGTTGACATTGCTGTCATCGGTCTTCAGCCGCGACAGCGTCACATAGGGCGTGAACCGACCCACGCGGTAGCCCACTGTCGTGTACCAGCCGGTGGTATCCGGAATAAAGGTCTGGGTCTTGCGCTTGGTGTACTCAGCCATCGCGATCCAGTTGCCCTGGTCGTAAGTCAGGCCCAGGCCGCTGAAGCTGGCGCGCTTGTCATTGGGATCGATTTCGTTGCCCACGCTGGCAAATGGCGTCTGACGCAGGCCATTTGCCAACAGGTTGATATCCGACGACCGCACCGTCAGCTTCCCTGTGACGTGGCCAAGCCGGACGCTCAGGCCATCGAACAATTCAATGGTGGTGTTGAGCCCCACGAGCGAATCGATCTCTACCTTGACGTCCCTGACGTACGACGAGCTCTTGCCGCCGATCACCTGCAGCGTCAGCGCCTTGCCCGCCACGCTGGTCTGCCAGCTCGCATCGGCCCCGTCGAAGTGGCTCACCGGCACCTGGCCGTAGACATCGATGGGCGGGCGCAGCCAGGTGTTGGCATAGCCCACGTCGCGGAAGTCCGACACCGCGAAGAATGGGCCACCCATGCGGCCGACGCGCACTGCCAGCCCCGGCGTGGCCTGCCACTTGGCGAAGGCCCACTCGATGCCCGGCGTGAAGCTGCCCTTGCCGTTCTGCTTGCTGAGCACCTGTACCGTGGCCGAGAACTGGCTGTTGAACTTCGCGCCGACCTGCACGCCCAGTTTGCTGTCCACCTCACCGCTCCAGGACTTGTCGGCTCCGCGGATCTGGCTGGGGATCACGTACTCCCCGCCGTCCCTGTCGGTACCCACAACCCCCACCGTGCCGAAGCCCGACAGGCTGAAGATGGAATCGGATTGACCCTGCGCACAGGCGCCCGTTGCCAAACCGGCGAGGGTCGCTGCGGCGACCACTCCAAGCTGAAATCTCATGGCGTACTCCTTCGATGGTCGGCATCGCTGCAACAGGCATCGCCCGCCGCAGCGCGTGGAGCAGCGGTCCGCGCAGGTCACGCCGCTCCGGTGATCCGGCCACCCTGCAGGGCGCAGAGCCGGCCGGCGGTTCACGATGGCAGGCATCCGACTGGTGTGTTCTGTTTCTTGTCGACCCCCTTGATGCATGCATGCTAAGAGTTCCAACATGGTGCGCACTGGTATCCGGTATCCGGCTGTCGCCTCCACGATGCCGGTCGTAGACACACCACGTCGCTGGGAGACGACCCGTGCACTGCATGCTGCAGGCAAGCGGTGAAGACAACTGGTGCGGCGTTGTCAGCGCGGCAGGCACCAGGGCGCCTGTCCGTGGGCAAGCCCCAGCCACAATGCCCACGCCGAACTGGCCAGCAAGGCCAGGCCAGCGGCGCGCGTGCCCCAGGCCGGCAGCGCCCCGGCCTGTCGCGGATCGGTGCCCCGCAGAGCCTTTGCATGGTTCGGCCAGCGCAGCACCAGCCGCGGGATGGCCCACAGCGCCAGGGCCGAGCCCGCTGCGAACGCCAGCATGGCGCCTGCGCCGCGCGCTGCATCGCCGGCCAGCGCCGCGGTCAGCAGCGCCGCCTGCAACAGTCCGCAGGGCATCAACGCCCATGCCAGGCCCAGGCTGAAGCTGCCGCCGCGCCGCTGTGCCATCAGCCGCGCCGTCCGCCACCACCCCCTGCCTTGCCGCTCCAGCCAGGCCGGCTGGCGCGCGTTGAGCAGCAGCGCTACGCCCAGGGCCATGGCGGCAAGGTGCGCGAAACTCCAGAGCGGTCGCAGGGCGGCGCTGGCACCGCCCAGCCAGCCCAGTGCCTGCACGGATGCGCCCGCCACGCCACCCACCGCGGCATAGCCGAGCGCCCGCCCGGCCAGGAACTGCGCCAGCGCACGCCTGCCCTGCGGCCCCCTGCCGATGCCGGCGCAGGCCGCGCCGCACATCAACGCGCAGTGGGGACCACCGGCCAGACCCATCAGCAACGCCGTCATGCCGAGGTCGGCCGCCATGGAAGACCCTCCTCAGAGGATGCGCGAAAAGCGCGCGCGTGTACGGTCGGCCTGCACGTAGCGATCGAACACCATGGCCACGGCGCGCACCAGGTACCAGCCCGTGGCAGTGACCTGCAGGCCCTGGGCGTCGATCTGCACCAGGCCGTCGTCCTGCAGCGCCTGCAGCTGCGCCATCCCGGCCGCGAAGTGCCGGCGGAAGTCGATCAGCCAGGCCAGCTCGATGGCCTCGAACTGCAGTGCGCCCTGGCACATCAGCGCCATGATCACGCTGCGCCGCAGCAAATCGTCGCGCGTGAGCGCCAGGCCGCGCACCACCGGCAGCGCGCCCTGGTCCAGCAGGTCGCAGTACTGCTCCATGGTCTTGGCGTTCTGCGCGTAGCTGGCGCCGATTTTGCCGATGCCGGACACGCCCAGCGCGATCAGGTCGCA
>CAJYRH010000581.1 GCA_913776795.1 uncultured Pseudorhodoferax sp.
TGCCGCTTGGAGATGTTGCCCGCACGGTCCACCCGCACGAAGAAGAACGGGATGCCCGGTGCGCCCGGCCGCTGCAGCGTGCTGAGCCGGTGGCACACGGTCTCGAAGCCGACGCCGAAGCGCTGGCCCAGCAGGTCGATGTCGTAGCGCAACGATTCCGCCGCCTGCAGGAAGCGACCGTACGGCAGCGCCACAGCGCCTGCGAAATAGTTGGCCAGGCCGATGCGCGCGAGCTGGCGTGAGGCCGGATCCGCCGTGAACGGCGCCACATCGGTCAGCGCATCGATCTGCTCGCCGATCTCCAGCAGTGCCAGCTGCGTGGCCATTTGGAAGGCCTGCTGCCCGGCATCCAGCGCCGCGGACAGCCGCAAGGTGCGTGCGCCAGGATCGAAGGCCCGCTTGCTCCCCGATGCGTCGTCCGTGGTCAACACCCGCACGCCGTGGGTCTTCGTCAGGCGCCTGGCCAGCCAGTCCGCAAGCGGCCCACCGGCCCGCTGTGCCTCCTCGGCGAAGCCTTCCGCAGCGACGTCGACCGCATCGAAGTAGTTCTGGTGCGCGAAGAAGAAGTCGCGAACCACTTCGAAGGGCATCGCGCGCTGGAGAGTCCCGCCGGAACGGCCGTCGCCCATGCTGGCCGCCATGGTCTCGATCTGCTCCAGCGCGGCCTGGTTGCGCCGGTACAGCGCAATCAGGCCACGCCCCACGGCCGGCATCTGCGATGCGATCTCCTTGAGTTCGGCCAATGCCACCGCTTCGGGCGCGTCGGCCAGGGCCTCCTGCATGCCCGCCACGAGGCGCGCCTCGTCGTCCTCCGAGAACTGCTGGATGTCCACGCCCAGTGCGCTGTGGATGCGCAGCAGCACGGCCACCGTGAGCGGCCGCTGGTTCTGCTCCAGCTGGTTCAGGTAGCTCGGCGACAGTCCCAGCGTCTGGGCCATGGCCGTCTGCGACAGCCCGCGCTCGGTGCGCATCTTGCGCAGGCGCACCCCCATGAAGGTCTTCTTCACGCCGCTTGTCCGCCAGTGTCCGCAGCGGCATGCGCGGCACCGGCGCGCAGGCGGATTCCATCCGTCACTTCGTTCATGTTCTGTCCATCGTCCGGCGATTCGCAGGATTCGCAAATTCGCTGGGTTCGCTTCGCAAGAATTTGCATTTTCAGCCCTTCGGGAGCGCGCCCATTTTGCGTAAATTGCGAAGCATGACAACACCTCCCGGCACCGTCGAAGTGCGCCAGCTGGTCCTGCCTGCGCCGGCCAACCACCGCCGCATGCCGTACGCCGGTGAAGCCCTCCAGCCGCTGGCCAAGGTCGCGTTCCTGTCCGCGGTTCGAAATGGTCGCAGTGCAGACCGACGGCCGCCCCGTCCCCATCGACTCGTCTTACGTGAAGGAAACCACCCATGAGCTCCGTGACTGCCGACGCAAGCCCCATCGGCTTCAAGCCCAAGAAGTCCGTCGCCCTGTCGGGCGTGACCGCCGGCAACACTGCGCTGTGCACGGTGGGCCGCACCGGCAACGACCTGCACTACCGCGGCTACGACATCCTGGATGTCGCCGAGGTCTGCGAGTTCGAGGAGATCGCGCATCTGCTCGTGCACGGCAAGCTGCCCACACGCCAGGACCTCAAGGCCTACAAGGCAAGGCTGAAGGCCATGCGCGGCCTGCCTGCGAGCGTGAAAGAGGCCCTGGAAAAACTGCCCGCCAGCGCCCACCCCATGGACGTGATGCGCACTGGCGTCTCCGCCCTGGGCTGCATCCTGCCGGAGAAAGACGACCACGGCCTGCCTGGCGCGCGCGACATTGCCGACCGGCTCATGGCCTCGCTGGGCTCGATGCTGCTGTACTGGTACCACTGGAGCACGCAGGGCAGGCGCATCGTGGTCGAGACCGACGACGATTCCATCGGCGGCCACTTCCTGCACCTGCTGCACGGCGAGAAACCATCGGACGCCTGGGTGCGCGCCATGCACACGTCGCTGAACCTCTACGCCGAGCACGAGTTCAATGCGAGCACCTTCACGGCCCGCGTGATCGCCGGGACCGGCAGCGACATGTACTCGGCCATCGCCGGCGCCATCGGCGCACTGCGCGGCCCCAAGCACGGCGGCGCCAACGAGGTGGCGTTCGAGATCCAGAAGCGCTACGACAACCCGGACCAGGCCGAGGCCGACATCCGCCGCCGCGTCGAAGCCAAGGAAGTCGTGATCGGCTTCGGCCACCCGGTCTACACCGTGAGCGACCCGCGCAACGCGGTCATCAAGGGCGTGGCCAGGCGCCTGTCCGACGAAGCCGGCTCGACCAAGATGTACGACATCGCCGAGCGGCTGGAATCGGTGATGTGGGAGGTCAAGAAGATGTTCCCCAACCTGGACTGGTTCAGTGCCGTGAGCTACCACCTGATGGGTGTGCCGACCGCCATGTTCACGCCGCTGTTCGTGATCGCACGCACCAGCGGCTGGGCCGCCCACGTGGTGGAGCAGCGCGTGGACAACAAGATCATCCGCCCGAGCGCGAACTACACCGGCCCCGAAGACCTGGCCTTCGTGCCCATCGGGGAGCGCCTTTGAGAGCGTTGTCGACGGCGCCACTGCGGTCGAAGCACCCTCGACCGTGCGGTTGTTCGGTCGTTCGGGGCAAGCGCCAAGCCCGCCCTTTTCTTCCTCCCCACGCCCGATGAACCCGAACCACCGAAAGAAGCTGCCTGGCACCTCGCTGGACTACATCGATGCGCGCGCCGCTGTCGATGCGCTGAAGCCTGGCGCATGGGCGCGCCTGCCCTACACCGCACGCGTGCACGCCGAGAACATCGTGCGCAAGGCCGAGCCCGCGCGCATCGACGACTACCTGAACCAGCTCATCGAACGTCGCACCGATCTCGACTTCCCGTGGTTTCCCGTGCGCGTGGTCTGCCACGACATCCTGGGCCAGACCGCG
>CAJYRH010000582.1 GCA_913776795.1 uncultured Pseudorhodoferax sp.
CCGGCAGCACGTCCTGCAGGTCGTGCTCCAGCAGGCGCACCTGGGCCAGATGGCGGCACAGGTGCTGGCCGACCTCGGTCGCCAGACAGGGCTGGCCGCGCACCACCAGCGCGCAGCCGATGCGTTCCTCCAGCAGCCGCACACGTTGCGAGATGGCCGAGGGCGTCACGTGCAGCGCCTGGGCGGCGCGCTCAAAGCTGCCTTCGCGGACCACGGCGGCCAGCGCGGCAAGGGCGGCATAGTCCAGCACGGCGTCCCCCGTCGATGAAGAAAAACTGAACCGAGTTTAGAAGTTTGCGCTGGCCCGCGGGGCACCGCGGCGGCATGCTCCGAACCCATGTCTGCTTTCCTCCAGGGCTTCTCGCTGAGCCTCGCCTTGATCGTCGCCATCGGCGCCCAGAACGCCTTCGTGCTGCGCCAGGGCCTGCGCCGCGCCCATGTGCCGCAGATCGTGCTGTTCTGCGCGCTGGCCGATGCGCTGCTGGTGGCCGCCGGCGTCTACGGCATGGCCGGCCTGCTGGGTACGCAGCCGCTGCTGGCGCGCGTACTGGCGGCGCTGGGCGCTGTGTTCCTGGCCGGCTACGGCCTGCGTGCGTTTTGGCGCAGCCGGCGCCCGGCAACGCTGCAGGCGGCTGCTGACACGACCGGTGGCAAGGCGGCCGTGCTGGCCCAGGCCGCGGCATTCACGCTGCTGAATCCGCACGTTTACCTGGACACGGTGCTGCTGGTGGGTTCGGTCGGCGCCCAGCATGGGCCAGTGGCGCGGGCGGCCTTCGTGGCCGGTGCGGCGCTGGCCAGCGCCGGCTGGTTCGCCGCGCTGGGCTTCGGCGCACGCTGGCTGGCCCCGGTGTTCGCGCGCCCGCGCGCCTGGCAGTGGCTGGACCGCTGCATCGGCGCCACCATGCTGGCGCTGGCGGCAGGGCTGGTGCTGCGTGCCGCCGGCGTCGCGTAAGCTCGCCGCATGCCCCGTCCCCCTGCCCAGAAGACCGTCAAGAAGACCACCGCCCCGGCCCGCCCGCACGAAGTGCGCATCATCGGCGGCCAATGGAAGCGCACCAAGCTGCCCGTGGCCGACAAGCCCGGCCTGCGCCCCACGCCCGACCGCGTGCGCGAGACCCTGTTCAACTGGCTCGGCCAGGACCTCACGGGCTGGCGCTGCCTGGACATGTTCGCGGGCTCCGGCGCGCTGGGCCTGGAGGCCGCCTCGCGCGGCGCGGCCGAGGTGCATCTGTTCGAGACCGATGCGGCCCTGGTGGCCCGGTTGCAGCAGCTCAAGACCCGCCTCGACGCCGCGTCGCTGCATGTCACGCGCGGCGACGGCGTCGCGCTGGCGGGCCGCCTGCCCGCCGGCAGCATCGACCTGGTGCTGCTGGACCCGCCCTTCGACGCCAATCACTACACGGCCGCAGTGGACGCCGCCCTGCGCGTGATGACCCCGGCGGGTCGTCTTTACCTGGAGGCACCCGAGCGGTGGAATGCAGACCGGCTCGCCGGCCAGGGGCTGGCATCGCTGCGCCACCTCAAGGCTGGCGCCGTCCACGCCCACCTGCTGGCCCGCGCATAATCGCGCCGCACGGGCGCAGCCCGCAGGAACAAGCCACCCATGAGCCACCATGTGATCGCCGTCTACCCCGGTACCTTCGACCCGATGACGCTGGGCCACGAGGACGTGGTGCGCCGTGCGGCCCAGCTGTTCGACACCGTGATCGTGGCGGTGGCGGCCGGCCACCACAAGAAGACGCTGTTCTCGCTGGACGAGCGCATCGAGATGGTGCGCGAATCGGTCCGCGCCTACCCGCAGGTCCAGGTGGAAAGCTTTGCTGGCCTGGTGCGCGATTTCGTCGTCGCCAAGGGCGGCAAGGCCATGGTGCGCGGCCTTCGCGCCGTGACGGACTTCGACTACGAGTTCCAGCTGGCCGGCATGAACCGCGCACTGATGCCCGATGTCGAGACGGTGTTCCTGACGCCGGGCGACAAGTACCAGTTCATCTCCAGCACCTTCGTGCGCGAGATCGCCACGCTGGGCGGCGAGGTCGAGAAATTCGTCTCGCCCTACGTGCTGCGCTGCCTCATGGACAAGGTGGGCCGCGCAGGCTGAGCGTGCGCCGGCAACCGCCGGCGTTGCCTGCGCAGCGACCGTCCTGCAGGCCAGATCATGGCAGCCGCGCCAGCCAGTCCAGCAGCAGCGCATTGACCGCGGCCGGCTGCTCCATCGTCAGCATGTGGCCGCACAGCGGCAGCAGGTGCAGCTCGGCCTGCAGCACGAGGGCGGCGATCTCGCGCGCGCAGTCCGGCGGTGTCAGGCTGTCGGATTCGCCGCTGGCCACCAGCACCGGGAAACGCAGTGCGGGCAGGTGGATGCGCGCATCGGGCCGGGCCATCACAGCCCGGTTCTGGCGAACCAGCTGGGCAGCGCCCGCGCGCAGCACCATGGCCAGGTAACGCTTCGCCAGGGTTTTGAGTTCAGGATGGCGCCGGTCGAACGCGAAGGGCACGTTGGCACGCAGCACCTCGTCGGCACGGCCGCTCTCGAACAGGCCGATGGCCTGCTCGCGCAGGCTGCGCATGTCGGCGGTCTCGGGCCGTGCCGAGGTGCCCAGCAGGGCCAGGCCGCGCACGCGCGCCGGGGCCTGGCGCGCCGCTTCCATGGCCACCATGCCGCCCATGGACGCACCGCACAGCACCAGCGGGCCGGCCTGCTCGGCCAGCAGGCGCTCGGCCATCTCCTCGATGCTGGCGCTGCGCTCGGCCACGTCCGTGACGCCGACACGCCAGCGTGCGGGCAGGGCCCGCAGCTGCGCATGCCAGAGTTCGGCGTCGCAGGCCAGGCCCGGGATCAGGATCAGCTTGTCCATTTGTGCTCAGAATCAACGATGGAACTCGTTCAGTGCCTGAGCTTATCCGCGTGCGGCTTTCGGATAATCCCGGCATGACCCGCCTGATTCTCGTGCGCCATGGTGAAACCGAGTGGAACCGCCAATTGCGTTTTCAAGGGCAGGTGGACGTGCCGCTGAACGCCACCGGGCATGAGCAGGCACAGCGCGTTGCGCGGCGCCTGGCCGGCAGCAACGTGGACCGCGTGGTCAGCAGCGACCTGGTGCGTGCGCGCCAGACCGCTGCGCCGCTGGCCGAACTGCTGTCCCGCCGCGGCGGCCCCGATCCGATCGAGAGCGCGGCGCTGCGCGAGCAGAGCTTCGGCCTGGTCGACGGCATGAGCGTGGACGAGATCAAGCGCCTGCATCCGGCGGCCTGGAACGGCTGGGTCGATTTCGATGCCGACTACGCCTTCGAAGGAGGCGAGAGCACGCGGCGCTTCCACACCCGTGTGCTGCAGGGCCTGCGCGCACTGGCCGATGCGCATGCTGGCCAGACCCTGGTGGTGGTCACGCACGGCGGCGTGCTCGACATGGTCTGGCGCAGCGCGCGCGCGCTGCCCTTGGACGGGCCACGCCAGGCCCACATCCCGAACGCCGGCGTGAGCCAGGTGCAGGTGCTGGTCGAAGACGCGGCGCACCGCCTGGACATCGTGGACTGGGCCGACATCGCCCACCTGGACGGCATGCCGCCGCAGCCGGTCTACGACCAGGCGCGGCTGGCCGCGATCCGCCAGCGCGTCTGAACCCGCGCACCTTCGCCAAGGCGACAAGGCGCGCCTGCAGGGCGTTGTACCGTGCGCATGCCGAATGCTTGGACACGCATGGACTTTCACCTGACCGAACCACAGCAGCAGATCGTCGATGCGGTGCAGCGCGCCTGCGCGCCCTTCGATGCCGATTACTGGCTGCGCCGCGACCGCGAGGGCGGTTTCCCCGACGATTTTCACCAGGCCATGGCCAAGGCGGGCTGGCTCGGCATCGCCATGCCCGAGGCCTATGGCGGCGCCGGACTGGGCATCACCGAGGCGGCGCTCATGATGCACACCATCAGTGCCACGGGCGCGGGCCTGTCGGGCGCTTCGGCCGTGCACATGAACATCTTCGGCCTGCACCCGGCCGTCGTCTTCGGCAGCGACGCGCAGAAGCGGCGCTGGCTGCCGCCATTGATCGCCGGTCGCGACAAGGCCTGTTTCGGCGTGACCGAGCCCAACACCGGCCTGAACACGCTGCGCCTGAAGACGCGCGCCGTGCGCCAGGGCGACCACTACCTGGTCTCGGGCCAGAAGGTCTGGATCTCCACGGCCCAGGTGGCCAACAAGATGCTGCTGCTGGCGCGCACCACGCCCGTGGAAGAGGCGCGCGGCACCGAAGGCCTGAGCCTGTTCTACACCGACCTGGACCGCAGCACGGTGGAGGTGCGCGAGATCGAGAAGATGGGCCGCAAGGCAGTGGATTCCAACCAGGTCTTCATCGACGGCCTGCGCATCCCGGTGGAGGACCGCATCGGCGAGGAGGGTCAGGGCTTTTCCTACATCCTGCACGGCCTGAACCCCGAGCGCATCCTGATCGCTGCCGAGGCCATCGGCCTGGGCCGCGCGGCGCTGGCGCGCGGCGCGCAGTACGCCAGGGAGCGCGTGGTGTTCGACCGGCCCATCGGCCAGAACCAGGGCATCCAGCACCCGCTGGCCCGTTCGTGGATGGAACTGGAGGCGGCCTGGCTCATGGTGCTCAAGTCGGCCAGCCTGTACGACGCCCATCGGCCCTGCGGTGCCGAGGCCAATGCCGCCAAGTACCTTGGCGCCGAGGCCTGCTTCCATGCCTGCGAGAACGCCATCCTCACGCACGGCGGCATGGGTTACGCCAAGGAGTACCACGTGGAGCGCTACATGCGCGAGGCCTGGATCCCACGCCTGGCACCAGTCAGCCCGCAGCTCATCATGTGCTTCATCGCTGAGAAAGTGCTGGGTCTGCCGAAGTCGTATTGAGGTCCGCCAGGGCCTGCAGCGGTCGCGCCGGCTGAACGGGCTTGAACGCCATAAGAGCGCCCGGGTCGTGTACGCGCTGCAGGCGTCCTCGCGCGGTCTCGCCAGGACCGGCAGCGCGAGGTGGTGTCCTCCAGCTGCGCGCGCAGCCGCAGTGCAGCGGCCAGAGTCTCGGCGCCGCCGGCCGTCCATGCTGCCCGGCCTGCCGCGCACCTGCACCTGCTGGGCTACGGCCAAGTGCTCGGCAGGAAACGCCCTTCGGCCGTGCCGTGCAGTGCCCTGGCGATCACGCACCCGTGCGGCGTTCCGCCCGCCGGGCGCAGGAACGAGCTACGCTGGCGCAGGCCCCCCTGCGCTGCGCGGCTGTGCGAGAGCCGCCGCTTCGCATGGACGGGCCAATGCATGTCGGGTGGACTTGTGTCAGGCATCGCCACGATGGTTCGTGCGCTGCATGGCACGTTGGTTGCTGTGATCGCTGTGCGACAACAACAGCAATCTTTCCCATGCACCAAAGCCACCACTTCCTGCGTTGCGCGGCTGCCGCCGCACTGACCTGCGCCGCCATCGGCGCCCAGGCCGCCGACTGGAGCGACACCTCCATGGGCGTGCGCTGGGGAACCAGGTTTGCCGAGCCTTACAACACCCAGGACATCGAGAAGACCATCGTCAACTTCACGCATGCCAGCGGCTACAAGTACGGCAGCAACTTCCTCAACGTCGACTTCCTGATGTCCGACAGCAAGGACGACAACGCGCAAGAGATCTACGTGGTGTACCGCCATACGCTGGATCTGGGCAAGGTCACGGGCAAGTCGTTCGCCTTCGGCCCGGTCCGCGGCGTGGGCATGACGGCCGGCTTCGACGTGAACACCAAGAACGACGACAGCTACGCGTCCAAGAAGCGCATGGTGGTGGCCGGCCCCACGCTGATGATGGACGTTCCCGGCTTCCTGAACATCGGCCTGTACGCACTGTGGGAGAGCAACAAGCCCATCGGCGTCGCCGACCGCTACTCGTACGACGTGCACCCCATGCTGAACCTGGCCTGGGGCATCCCGGTGGGCAACACCGGCCTTTCGTTCGAGGGCTACCTGAACTACATCGGCGACAAAGGCAGGAACGAATTCGGTGGCCCGACTTCGCCCGAGACCAACCTGGACATGACGCTGTTCTACGACGTGTCGCCGCACATCGGTGCCAGCAAGAACGCATTCCGCGTGGGCGTGGGCTACCAGTACTGGCGCAACAAGTTCGGCAACCCGCACAGCGTGCCGGGCTCGCTCGCCAAGACGCCGATGTTGCGCGCCGACTACCACTTCTGATGCGGCGGCGGCCCGGGGCCGCTGCTCAGCTGCCGTGGGCTTCCAGCGTGTGCGTGGCGTTCTCGTCCTGCGCCAGCAATTCCACGAGCAGCGGCAGCGCCCGCTCCAGCGCCGGCTTGAGCGTGTAAGGCGGGTTCACGACGAGCACGCCGCTGCCCGGCAGGCCCGGGCGGCGTTCGCCCGCAGCGACCTGCTTGGCCGCCTTCACCGTGAGCGTGGCATGCAGCCACGGTTTGCCCGCGCGCGTGGCCACGCTCTTGAGCTTGCGCGGCAGGATGTGCGCCTCGTTGCGCGCAATGATCGGGTACCAGACCATGCTGCTGCCTGTCGGAAAGCGCTGAAGTGCCATGGTCTGCAGTTCGACCACGCGGCCGTAGTCGCTCTTGAGTTCGTAGCTCGGATCGCACAGCAGCAGCGAACGGCGCGAGGGCGGCGGCAGGAAGCGGCGCACCCCCTCGAAGCCATCCTCCCGGAACACCGCCACCTGGCGGCCGGCCTCCAACTGCTCGATGTTGGCCTGCAGTGTCTTGCTGTCCGTGGGGTGCATCTCGAACAGCTTGAGGCGGTCCTGCGGGCGCGCCAGCCGGTGCATGACGAAGGGTGAGCCGGGGTAGATGCGGTGGCCGCCGCTCGGGTTGAAGCCGGCCAGCAGTTCGATGTACGCGCGCAGTGCATCCGGCCAATCCTTGCGCTGGGCGGCGGGAACCTGCAGCAGGCGCAGCACACCGTCTGCGGCTTCGCCGCTGGTGGCGGCATAGTCGCCGTCGAGCCGGTACAGGCCCGCGCCGGCGTGCGAATCCAGCAATGCCAGCGCAGTCTCCTTCTCGGCGAGGTGTCGCAGGATGGCGACCAGGGCCAGGTGCTTGAGCACGTCGGCGTGGTTGCCTGCATGGAAGGCGTGGCGGTAACTGAACATCGGGCGATGGTACTGCCGCGACGCCAGCATTTGGCCGGCCCGCCGGATTTGCCTATAATGCGCGGTTTCGCAGCGACTGGCTGGCTCCGCGGCGAAAGGGTACTTTCGTACCTACCCCCATCTAAGAGGCTCCTTCAGAGAAGCACCGACCGTGGAAAAGAGCTGCCCGAACCCCTGTCTTTCTAAGAGAGAAACATGACTACTTTCAGCGCTAAGCCCGCTGAGGTCGTGCATGAGTGGTTTGTGATTGACGCGACCGACAAGGTCCTCGGACGAGTAGCCAGCGAAGTTGCTCTCCGTTTGCGCGGCAAACACAAGGCCATTTACACGCCTCACGTCG
>CAJYRH010000583.1 GCA_913776795.1 uncultured Pseudorhodoferax sp.
GCGCGCTTCGCCGGCACGTTGGCGATGCTCGCCGCGGCCGGCGTGCCCATCCTGCGCGCCCTGCAGGCCGCGGCCGAGACGCTCAACAACCGCGCCATGCGCGCCGACGCGCTGGACGCGCTGGTGGCGGTGCGCGAGGGTGCGCCACTGGCCTCGGCGCTGGCGCAGAAGAAGCGCTTCCCGGGTCTGGTTTCCATGTTTGCGCGGCTGGGTGAGCAGACCGGCGAGCTGCCCACGATGCTGCAACGTGCCGCACGCCAGATCGGCAGCGAGGTGCAACGCCGTGCCATGGCGCTGGCCACCGTGCTCGAGCCGCTCCTGATCGTGGCCATGGGCATGATCGTCATGCTGATCGTGCTGGCCGTGCTCATGCCCATCATCCAGCTCAACCAGTTCGCCAGATGAAGGCGCACCCCCAGTCTGCGCGCTGCGCGCTTCGCCAACCCCCTTGCAGGGGGCGCCGCCTGCGGCCTGGCAGAGCCAGTTCCACGGCGTCCGCCGGCATGGCCTGCTCCGCGGCCACTGGAGCAGTGCCTGCGGAACCGACTCGGTGCACTGTGAACGGCGCGTAGCGCTTTGGAGAACTGAAATGCCCGCCACCCTGGACGACAAGCTCGTCGTCGCGATCTCCTCGCGCGCGCTATTCGACCTGGAGGAAGAGAACCGGTTGTTCGAGACCGGCGACGCCCAGGCCTACATGCAGCTGCAGCTCGCGCGGCTGGAGATACCGGCGCGCCCGGGCGTCGCTTTCTCCCTGGTGCGCAAGCTGCTGGCCTTCAACGACACCGCGCAGCAACGCGTGGAGGTGGTGGTGCTCTCGCGCAACGACCCGGTCAGCGGCATGCGCATCTTCCGCTCGGTGCGCGAGGCCGGGATCAAGCTCGAACGTGGCGTGTTCACACAGGGCCGCGACCCCTTCGGCTACCTGCGCCCGCTGCGCGCCCACCTGTTCCTGTCGGCCAACGAGGCCGACGTGCGCGAGGCGCTGGCCCAGGGCTTTCCGGCTGCGCGGGTGCTGACGGAATCGGTCCAGGCCGGGATCAACCATCCACACGAGGTCCGTATCGCCTTCGACGGGGACGCCGTGCTGTTCTCCGACGAGGCCGAGCAGGTGTTCCAGGCGCAGGGACTGGACGCGTTCCAGCTGCACGAGACCGACAAGGCCGCTCTGCCCCTGCCCGACGGCCCCTTCAAGCCGCTGCTGGCCGCATTGCACCGGCTGCAACAGGCCTCCAAGGCGGGCATGCGCATCCGCACTGCGTTGGTCACCGCGCGCAGCGCGCCGGCCCATGAGCGCGCCATCCGCACGCTGATGAACTGGAACATCGCGGTCGACGAGGCGATGTTCCTCGGTGGTCTGGCCAAGGGCGAATTCCTGCGCGAGTTCGAGCCCGATTTCTTCTTTGACGACCAGACCACCCATGTGCGCTCGGCCGCCCGGCACGTGCCGGCAGGGCATGTAAGCCACGGCGTGGCAAACCATCCGCCCCTTGCCTGAGCTGCTGCAACCACCCGCGGCATGGCGCGGTGCAACGCGGGCCGTGGCGTGACCATCCTGGGCCGGGACACCGCCACCCCAGACGGTGCTCCGAAGACGTGCTCCGCGACACCCGGTGCGCGGGCCATCGACGCCCTGGGTGCGGCGTGCCAGCTCCCGCCACCCGCTCTAAGCTTCCGCTAAGGCTGGCGCTGCCGGCCGCGCTAGCATCGGCGCGCCTCCACGAACGCTGGCTCACCCATGCAACTCCAAGAACGGCTTGCGCGCACGCGCCAACAGGCAGGCCGCATCTGGCGCCTGTCCCTTCCCTACTTCCAGTCCGAGGAAAAGTGGCGCGCCCGTGGCCTGCTGGCCGCCATCGTGCTGCTGAACCTGGCCGGCGTCTGGCTGCTGGTGCAGTACAACGACTGGTACCGCGTGTTCTACGACGCGCTGGAAAAGCGCGACCAGGCCGTGTTCTGGCAGCAGCTGGGCCGCTTCGCGCTGATTGCCTTCGGCCTCATCGTGCTGGCGGTCTACCGCTTCTACCTCACGCAGCTGCTGGAGATGCGCTGGCGCGCCTGGATGACGGGCAGCTACCTGCAACGCTGGATGGCCGACCACGCCTTCTACCGCATGGAACTGGCGCGCTATGGCCAGGACGACGGCGGCGCACCACCGGACAACCCGGACCAGCGCATCCAGGAGGACCTGAACCTGTTCACCACCTACACGGTCTCGCTGACCATGGGGGCCTTCAACGCCTTCGTGACGCTGGTGAGCTTCGTCGGTGTGCTCTGGGGACTGTCGGGCGCCTTCGGTTTCAGTTGGGACGGACAGCGCTACGAGATCCCCGGTTTCATGGTCTGGGCCGCGGTGGTGTACTGCCTGGCCGGCAGCTTCATTACGCACTGGATCGGCAAGCCGCAGATCGGGCTGAATTTCCGGCAGCAGCGCCTGGAGGCCGACTTCCGCCACCACATGGTGCGCGTGCGCGAGTACAGTGAAGCGATCGCCCTGGACCGCGGCGAGCCCGTGGAACGCGCGCAGCTGGGCGTGCGCTTTTCCAAGGTCCTGGCGAACTACCTGGAGCTGCTGCGCGCGCAGAAGCGGCTGATCTGGTTCAACAGCTTCTTCGGGCAGGCCGCCGTGGTGTTCCCGTTCCTCGTCGGCGCGCCGCGCTTTTTCAGCGGCGCCATCCAGCTGGGCGACCTCATGCAGATTTCATCGGCCTTTGGCCGCGTGCAGGATTCACTCGCATGGTTCGTCGACAACTACCAGCAGCTCGCGGTCTGGCGCGCAACCACCGACCGGCTGACCAGCTTCGAGGCGCATCTGTCTGCCCACGCCGCACATCGTGATTCGCAGCAGGCCACCCGCGGCGACGGCCCCTTGCAGACCCACGGTCTGGACGTGGCGCTGCCGGACGGCACGCCGCTGCTGCAGGGTCTGGACCTCGCCGTGGGCGCAGGCGAGCGGGTGCTCATCAAAGGTCCTTCGGGCAGCGGCAAGTCCACGCTGCTGCGCGCCATCGCCGGCATCTGGCCGCATGCCAGCGGCCGGGTTGCGTTGCCGGCGGACGCCATGTTCATTCCGCAGCGGCCCTACTTTCCCGACGGTCCGCTGCGCGACGCGCTGGCCTACCCGGAGCCCGCGGCACACTACAGCGACGAGGCGCTGCGCGCCGCGCTGCGCGAGGCGCTTTTGCCCCAGCTGCAGGAACGCCTGGACGACGCCGACGCCTGGAGCCAGAAGCTCTCGGGCGGCGAGCAGCAGCGGCTGGCGATCGCGCGGGTGCTGCTCAAGAAGCCGAAATGGATCCTCGCGGACGAAGCCACCAGCGCGCTCGATCCGGGGGCGGAGCAGGACCTGTACGCCAGGTTGGTCGAGCGCGCACGCCAGGGCGCGGGCAGCCTGCTTTCCATCGCGCACCGGCCAGGGGTGGCCAGCTTCCATGACAAGGTGTGGGAACTCATGCCCGACGACGGCCAGGGCGCCCGCTACCGGCTGGCGCAGCGGCCGCTGTGACGCCGCGGGTCAGAGCCCGGTGGTCTTCTTGGCCGACGGATCGGCGTAGGTGACCGGGCCCTCCGCCTCCTTCGGCGGATTGAGCGTGAGGTTGCCGGTCTGCGCCACGTCGATGGCATTGCCGCCGGCGCGCCACAGGCTTTGCAGGAAGTCCAGCAGCTTCTTGGAGATGGGCTCCTTGGGCGGCTCCGGCGGCTTTTCCTCTTCGACCTTGGGCTTCTCGGTCCAGTTCTTAGGCGCCGCCTCGGTCGGGCCCGAGGGTTGGTCGGGGCCCGGCTTCTGGCCGGTGGCCTGGTAACGGCCCAGGGCCTGGGCGGTTTCCGACGTTGGCGCCGCTTGCGTTGCCAAGCGCTGCTCGAAGGCCTCGGTCGCGGCCTCGATGCTGGATTTCTGCGGCACGGCGCCGGTCTGCCCCGCCTGGGCGCCAGCCCCACCACCACCCGATGCAGCGGACGCCGCCACGACGGCCGCACCCGCCGCCGTGGCGGCCTCGTCCTCGCCCACGCGGCCGGAGCGGATGAGCGCATCGGCCTGCGCCGACAACTCCACCCGGATCGACGGCTCGGGCTGTTGCGCGACGGCGCGCTCCTGCAAAACGCGGGTCTCCTCGCGCGTGGCACGCGGGACGGTGCCGGCGGGCAAGGCTGCGCTGCCGGCGGCCGGCTGCGAATCGGCGCCGGCGGCAGCCGGCCCGTTCACAGTGCGATCAACAGAAGGCAGTTGCATGGCGCTCACCAAAGGACTGGACGGTGGGCCAGGGAAACGTTTTTCCTGGCCTCGCTAGCCTTAACGGCAGAACTGAACCGGAATTTAGGCCTATTTCTTCAAACAACCCAAAATTCTTCACGCCAAGGCGGGGCACATCACAGAAACCGCTCCAACAGCCTGCGCGAGGGCCGATCCAGCGCCTGTCGGTCGCGTACGCGGTAGTGGACTCCCTGGCCGCTGGTGATCAACAGGCCTCCATCGGGCAGGCGACGGATGTCCTCTTCACTTTTGAGCACGAAGTCGCTGGTGCCTCGGTCTGTTTCGACGCGCCAGATGCTGGGCGTGGAGAAGGTGGACACGCTGAGCAGCCGCAGCACCTGCGGCTGGAATTCGCGTGCCGCCAATTCCTCGGCCAGCAGCGCGCGCTGGGCACCTGTCAATGTGTCCAGGCTGGCAATCCATACCAATTCGCGTCCGTCGATGCCGACCAGGGACAGGCCTTCGCCCGGCGCCGTCAGCGGAAAGGACTGCACCGGCACCACGCCGCTGTGCTCGGTGCCGCCCAGACGCAGCACCAGCTGGCCCAGGGGATGGCGTTGCAGTTCGAAGTCCATCACACGTCCCCCGCCGGATGGGCTGGATGACTGGGCGGCGCCAGTTCGGCCAGCGCATCGCCGTTGTCGTCCACACGCCGCACCTGAGCCTCGTACAGACGCCAGTAGGCACCCTGGCGCGCCATGAGTTCGTCGTGCGGACCGACCTCGACGACCTGACCGCGGTCCATGACCACCAGGCGGTCGGCCTTGCGCAGGGTGGACAGCCGGTGCGCAATGGCGATCGTGGTGCGCCCCTGCACGAGGTTGTCCAGCGCCTTCTGGATCTCTTTTTCGGTCTCGGTGTCCACGGCCGAGGTGGCTTCGTCCAGGATCAGGATCTTCGGGTCGATCAGTAGCGCACGCGCGATCGAGATGCGCTGGCGCTCGCCGCCGGACAGACCCTGCCCGCGTTCGCCGACCAGCGAGTCATAGCCCTGGGGCAACCGCAGGATGAACTCGTGCGCATGCGCAGCGCGCGCAGCGGCCACGATCTCGGCGCGCGAGGCGTCGGGCCGGCCGTAGGCGATGTTCTCGGCGATGGTGCCGAAGAACAGGAACGGCTCCTGCAGCACCAGGCCGATGTGACGTCGGTAGTCCGCCACGCGCAGGCGGCGCAGGTCCAGGCCGTCGACGCGGATGGCCCCCTCGCTGACGTCGTAGAAACGGCAGATGAGGTTCACCAGCGTGCTCTTGCCCGAGCCGCTGTGACCCACCAGGCCGATCATCTCGCCGGGCCGGATGTCCAGCGACAGGCTGCGGATCACCGAGCGGTTGCCGTAGCGGAACGCGATGCCATCCATCTGCAGCCCGCCGCGCAGGCCGCCGGCCGGCAGCGCGACCGGCTCCGCGGGCTCGGGCACGTTGGAGCGGTGGTCCAGGATGTCGAAGATCCGCTTGGCGCCCGAGGCCGCCTTCTGCGTGACCGAGACGATGCGGCTCATGGAGTCGAGCCGCGTGTAGAAGCGGCCGATGTAGGCCAGGAAGGCCGTCAGCACGCCCACCGTGACCTGCTGGTGCGCCACGAGCCAGATGCCGAAAGCCCACACCACGAGCAGTCCGATCTCGGTCAACAACGAGACCGTCGGCGTGAACAGCGACCAGGTCTTGTTGAGCCGGTCGTTGACCTCCAGGTTGCGTTGGTTGGCATCGCGGAAGCGTTGCGCCTCGCGCCCTTCCTGGGCAAACGCCTTGACCACGCGGATGCCCGGGATGGTGTCGGCCAGCACACTGGTGACGTCGGACCATACGCGATCAATCTTCTCGAAGCCGGTGCGCAACCGGTCGCGCACCACATGGATCATCCAGCCGATGAAGGGCAGCGGCACCAGCGTGACCAGGGCCAGCCCCGGATGGATGGAGAACAGCACGGCCGCGGTCATGCAGATCATGAGTACGTCGGTTGCGAAATCGAGCGCATGCAATGACAGGAACACGCAGATGCGGTCGGTTTCCGATCCGATGCGCGACATCAGGTCGCCGGTGCGCTTGCCCCCGAAGTAATCGAGCGAAAGTTGCAACAGGTGGTCGAACGTGGCGGTGCGCAGGTCGGCGCCGATGCGTTCGGACACCAATGCCAGCAGGTAGGTGCGCCACCAGTTCAGTCCACATCCCAGCAGAGCCGCCGCCAGCAGCCCGGCCAGGTACGTCATCACCGTGCCGGGTGCGATCTGCTGGCCGTTCTGGAACGGGATCAGCACGTCGTCCATCAGCGGGATCGTCAGGTAGGGCGGCACCAGGGTTGCGGCGGTGGAGGCCAGGGTCAGCACGAAGCCGAGCAGCAATTGCATGCGGTACGGACGCGCGAAGCGCCACAGTCGCAACAGGACCCATGTGGAAGGTGGCGTATGCAACGCACGGAAACAGACGCTGCAGGTTTCGCTGTCCGCAGGCAGCGGTGCGCGACAGGTCGGGCAGCTGCCGCCATCTTCCTCATCGTCCGGCTCCGGATCCTCGCGGCGTTCGAATTGCTGCAACAGGCGCAGCGCCTGGGTGTCGACGGCCAGCGTGAAGCGCCAGTAGGCGAGCCGTTGACGCCCATCGTGCAGTTCCAGCTGACCGACACCGGCGTAGTCTGAATGGCGCAAGGCCAGGCCCGGCGCCAGCGTCCAGCTCCGGACCTTCGGCCCGTCTGTCTCAGAGGTGACAGAGACCAGGCGTTGCGGCGTCAACGCGAGCAGGCCAGAAGCAAACCGTAGTTGCGTATCCAGGTCAACCGCCACGCTGGCTGTTACGTTTTCACCGCCTGCCAGTTCGGCCTTGAGTGCGGACTGGAGCGTCGAAGAACTGGAAAGGTCGACCTGATGTGGATGATGCATGTTCAACAGATGAGGCGCGAAATTCTCGCCGAAGCCCGTCCGGGCCTGTCCGGCGGCCACCCACAACGCGCCAGGCGGCCCGCATGACGACAAACACTCCGGCCGCGCCGTCCCGCGCCGCCGACATCCAGCTGCTGCGCATTCGCTACCTGCGCGGCCCCAACATCTGGACCTACCGCTCGGCCCTGGAAGTCTGGCTGGACCTGGGCGAGCTGGAAGACTTTCCCTCCAACCTGATCCCCGGCCTGACCGAACGCCTGGTGGCCATGCTGCCAGCGCTGGTCGAACACCACTGCGGCGTGGGCGAGCGTGGCGGCTTCCTGCAGCGCCTGGTCGAAGGCACCTGGGCCGGCCATGTGCTGGAACACGTGGTCATCGAGTTGCTGAACCTGGCCGGCATGCCGACCGGATTCGGGCAAACCCGCAGCACGTCTCAGCGCGGTGTCTACCGCATGGTGTTCCGCGCGCGCGACGAGCAGGTCGCGCGCACGGCCCTGGCCTGCGGCCACCGGTTGTTGATGGCCGCCATCCACGGCGAGACCTTCGCCGTGCCCGTGGCGGTGGCCCAGATCCGCGCCAAGGTCGACGACTGCTACCTGGGCCCGAGCACCGCCTGCATCGTGGCCGCCGCGGCCGACCGGGGCATTCCGCACATCCGACTGAACGAGGGCAACCTCGTGCAGCTGGGCCACGGCGCGCGTCAGCGCCGCATCTGGACGGCCGAGACCGACAGGACCAGCGCCATCGCCGAAGGGATCGCCAGCGACAAGGACCTGACCAAGACCCTGCTGGCCTCCTGCGGCGTACCCGTGCCCGAAGGCCAGGTCGTCAGCAGCCCGGCAGCGGCATGGGCGGCGGCGCAGGAGATCGGGCTTCCGGTCGTCGTCAAGCCCTCGGACGCGAACCATGGCCGCGGCGTGAGCCTGGACCTGTCCGAGCAGACCGATATCGAAAAGGCCTTTGGCGTGGCGGACGCCGAAGGCAGCGAGGTGCTGGTCGAGCGTTTCATCCGCGGCGACGAGCACCGCCTGCTGGTGGTCGGCGGCAAGGTCGTGGCGGCCGCACGCGGCGAGAGCCTGTCCATCACGGGCGACGGCCGCCAGACCGTGGCCCAGCTGATCGACAGCCAGCTCAACAGCGATCCGCGCCGTGGCGATGCCGAGGAATTCCCGCTGGAGACGATTGACCTCGAGAAGGACGGCGTGATGCGCCTGCTGCTCGAGCGCCAGGGCCTGGACGGCGCCGCGGTGCCGGCCAAGGGCCGTCGCGTGCTGGTCCAGCGCACCGGCAACGTGGCGATCGACTGCACGGACGAGGTGCATCCCGAGGTGGCCCACGCAGCGGCGCTGGCCGCCCGCGTGGTGGGCCTGGACATCGCCGGCATCGATCTCGTGGCTGAAGACATCGGCAAGCCGTTGCAGGCACAGGGCGGCGCCATCGTCGAGGTCAACGCGGGCCCTGGTCTGCTCATGCACCTCAAGCCCGCCGAAGGCGCACCGCGGCCTGTTGGCCAGGCCATCGTGGACCACCTGTTCGCCGATGACGAGAACGGCCGCATCCCCATCGTCGGCGTGGCCGGCACGCTGGGCACGGCGACCATCGCGCGGCTCGTCGCCTGGCTGCTGCACCTGTCGGGCCGCCGCGTGGGCCTGGCCTGCAGCGACGGCCTGTTCCTGGACAGCCGCCGCGTGGACGCCGGCAACTGCGCCGCCTGGGAGTCCGGCCATCGCCTGCTGATGAACCGCGCGATCCAGGCGGCCGTGCTGGAGAACGGCCCGGCCTCCATCCTGCGCGACGGCCTGGCCTACGACCGTTGCCAGGTCGGCATCGTGACCGACATGGGCGGCGCCAAGGAACTGGCTGAGTTCGACATCCAGGAAAGCGACCAGCTGGCCCGCGTGCTGCGCACCCAGGTCGACGTGGTTCTGCCCGATGGCGTGGCCGTGCTCAACGCAAGCGACCCGCGGGTTGCGGCGCTGGCCTCGCTGTGCGATGGCCAGGTCATCCTGTACGGCAAGGAAGCCGAGCTGCCCGCCATCATGGCGCACCGTGCCAACGGCGGCCGCGCCGTGCTGCTGCAGCAAGGCCAGCTGGTTCTGGCCACGGGCCTCAGCGTCACCGCCCTGTCGGGCATCCAGCAGCTGAGCGCACGCCGCGGCAAGATGCGCGACGACAAGCTGGTGTGCAGCGTGCTCGCCGCCGTGGCCGCGGCCTGGGCCCTGCAGATCTCGCCGGACCTGATCTCCGCCGGACTCAAGACCTTCGAGCTCGATCCCGGATCGACCACCCGTACCGCAAGAACCCTGGCCGCACGCTGATGCCCCCCAACGACGACAACAGCTTCGTGCAAGCACGAGACAACACCATGCACATTTCTCGCGTGCGGGCCCTGCGCGGCCCCAACCTGTGGAGCCGCCATACGGCGCTGGAGGCCATCGTCTCCTGCGCACCACCGGAGCGCTCCATCGTCGAACTGCCGGGCTTCGAGATTGCCGTGCGCGCGCGCTTTCCGACCATCGGCACGCTGCGCTCGGGCCCCGACACCGGCCCGGTGGCCCTCGCCCACGTCCTGGAAAGCGCAGCATTGGCGTTGCAGGCCCAGGCTGGCTGCCCCGTCACCTTCAGCCGCACTGCTGCCACGCTGGAGCCGGGCATCTACCAGGTCGTGGTCGGCTACAGCGAGGAGGCCGTGGGCCGCCGCGCGCTCGAGCAGGCCGAGGCGCTGATCCAGGCCACGCTGCAGAGCGAGCCCTTCGACGTCGAGGCGGCCATTGCCGAACTGCGCGCACTGGACGAGGACGAACGCCTGGGTCCGAGCACGGGCTGCATCGTCGAGGCGGCCGTGGCGCGCGGGATTCCATACCGCCGGCTGACGCGCGGCTCCATGGTTCAGTTCGGCTGGGGCTCGCAACAGCGCCGCATCCAGGCCGCCGAACTCGACGCGACCAGCGCCGTCTCCGAGTCCATCGCACAGGACAAGGACCTGACCAAGAAGCTGCTGCATGCTGCGGGCGTGCCGGTGCCGCACGGCCGGCCAGTGGCCACCGCGGAGGAGGCGTGGGCGGTGGCCCAGCAGATCGGCCTGCCTGTGGTGGTCAAGCCGCAGGACGGCAACCAGGGCAAGGGCGTGACGGTCAACATCGTCGATCGGGCGCACCTGGAAGGCGCCTTTGCCGCCGCCGCCGAACATGGCGAGGTCATGGTCGAGCAGTACCTGCCCGGCAGCGACTTCCGCCTGCTGGTCGTTGGCGACAAGCTGGTCGCGGCATCGCGGCGCGACCCGCCGCAGGTCACCGGCGACGGCGAGCACACGGTGCGCGCGCTCGTGGACATGGTCAACGCCGACCCTCGCCGCGGCGATGGCCATGCCACGGCGCTGACCAAGATCCGCTTCGACGACATCGCGATCGCGCGCCTGGGCGTACAGGGGCTGCAGCCCGACTCCGTGCCGAAGAAGGGCCAGCGCGTGATCCTGCGCAACAACGCCAACCTGTCCACAGGTGGGACCGCCACCGACGTGACCGACGATGTGCACCCGGCCATTGCCGCGCACGCCGTGGCCGCCGCGCAAATGGTCGGCCTGGACATCTGCGGCGTGGACCTGGTGAGCGAGACCGTGCTCAAGCCGCTGGAGCAGCAGCGTGGCGGCATCGTCGAAGTGAACGCCGCGCCCGGCCTGCGCATGCACCTGTCGCCTTCGTACGGCAAGGTCCGCAATGTGGGACAGGCCATCGTCGACACGCTCTACGGCGCTGGCGAAGACGGTCGCATTCCGGTGGTGGCAGTGACGGGCACCAACGGCAAGACCACGACCACCCGGCTGATCGCGCACCTCTTCACAGCCGCCGGCCTGCGCGTAGGCATGACCAACACCGACGGCGTCTACGTGGACGGCCGCCAGATCGACAGCGGGGACTGCAGCGGCCCGCGCAGCGCACGCAACGTGCTGATGCACCCCGATGTGGACGCGGCCGTGTTCGAGACCGCGCGCGGCGGCATGCTGCGCGAGGGTCTGGGCTTCGACCAGTGCCAGGTGGCCGTCGTCACCAATATCGGAGCGGGCGACCACCTCGGGCTGAACTACATCACCACGGTGGAAGACCTGGCCGTGCTCAAGCGCGTCATCGTGCAGAACGTGGCCACCAGCGGCTATGCCGTGCTCAACGCTGCCGACGCGAACGTTGCCGCCATGGCGGCCATCTGTCCGGGCCAGGTGATCTTCTTCGCCGCCGACCGCCACCACCACGTCATGGCCACGCACCGCGCCCAGGGCCGGCGCACCGTGCATGTGGACGGCGACCACCTGGTGGCGGCCGTCGGATCCTGGCGCGAGACGATCGCGCTGCGCGACATCCCCATCACGCGCGGCGGCACCATCGGCTTTCAGGTCGAGAACGCGATGGCCTCGGTCGCCGCGGCCTGGGCCGCCGGTCTGTCGTGGGACGCGGTGCGCCGCGGCCTCGCCAGCTTCGCCAACGATGCCGACAACGCGCCGGGCCGCTTCAACGTGATGGACTACCGCGGCGCCACCGTGATCGCCGACTATGGCCACAACCCCGATGCCATGCGCGCCCTGGTCGCCGCGGTGGACGCCATGCCGGCATGCCGGCGCAGCGTGGTCATCAGCGGCGCGGGCGACCGGCGCGACGAGGACATCCGCGAGCAGACGGCCATCCTGGGCAACGCCTTCGACCATGTGATCCTGTACCAGGACGCCTGCCAGCGGGGCCGCGCCGACGGCGAGGTGCTGGCGCTGCTCCGTGAGGGCCTGGCCCAGGCCAGCCGCACGCGCGAAGTCGACGAGGTCCACGGCGAATTCAAGGCCATCGACCATGCACTGGCTGCGCTGCAACCAGGCGACCTCTGCCTGGTGCTGGTCGATCAAGTCGAGGAGGCGCTGGCCCACCTGGCGCGCTGCGTCGGCGAAGCAGCCGCGGTCCCGGCCTGACGCGTTTCGAAACGGTTTCGGCGCGGCCTGCAGGCAAAGCCTGCAGGCTAAAATCCGCCATTTGTCGAAACCGTCCTCCATGTCCGCTGCACCTGCAGGGCACGCACGTGCCAGCTTCGACTTCAAGAGCGCCAGCCTGCCGCTGATCTCGGTGGTGCTCAAGACCCCGAATCTCGCGGTGCTGTCGCAGGAATTGCAGGCCCGCTTCGGCGAGACGCCCGATTTCTTCGACCAGGATCCGGCCGTGATCGTGCTCACGCAGATCGCGCAGGACCCCACTCCGCTGAGTTTCTCGGTGCTGCTCACGCTGCTCAGGCACTACCGGCTGCGCCCCTTCGGCATCCATGGCGGCAGCCTGGCGCACAAGGAGCAGGCGGCAGCCGTCGGGCTCATGGATTTGCCGGAAATTTCCTCGTCCGCCGTGGCCGTGTCGGGCGATTCGCCCGCGCCCGCCCCTGTGGCAGTGCCTGCCCCGGCTGCCGCAGCTGCGAATGGCACCATGGTGGTCGACCGCCCGCTCCGTTCAGGCCAGCAGGTCTACGCGCGCGGCTGCGACCTGATCGTGCTGCAGGCCGTGAACTTCGGCGCCGAGATCATTGCCGACGGCAACATCCACGTGTACGCACCGCTGCGTGGCCGGGCGATTGCCGGCGCGCGCGGCAACACGGACGCGCGCATCTTCAGCACCTGCATGGAAGCACAGCTGATCTCCATCGCTGGCATCTACCGCACCAGCGAAGTCGCCCTGCCTGCAGAAGTGCTGGGCAAGCCCGCCCAGGTCCGCCTGTCCGGCGAGAGCCTGGTGCTCGACCCCATCTGAACCATCCTCCCTTCGAACAAAGGACCTCCATTCCATGAGCAAGATCATCGTGGTCACCTCCGGCAAGGGAGGCGTGGGCAAGACCACCACCAGCGCCAGTTTCTCGTCCGGCCTGGCCTTGAGAGGCCACAAGACGGTGGTGATCGACTTCGACGTCGGCCTGCGCAACCTGGACCTGATCATGGGCTGCGAGCGCCGCGTGGTCTATGACCTGATCAACGTGATCCACAACGAGGCCAACCTGAACCAGGCCCTGATCAAGGACAAGCAGTGCGAGAACCTGTTCGTGCTGGCGGCCTCGCAGACGCGCGACAAGGACGCGCTGACGCAGGACGGCGTGGAGAAGGTGCTCAAGGACCTGGCCGAGATGGG
>CAJYRH010000584.1 GCA_913776795.1 uncultured Pseudorhodoferax sp.
CGAGCTGGGCGGCTACAAGGAAGTGGTCATGCGCGTGGACGGCGAGGACGTCTACGGCCACCTGCGTTTCGAGTCCGGCGGCCACCGCGTGCAGCGCGTGCCCGCCACCGAGACCCAGGGCCGCATCCACACCAGCGCCTGCACCATCGCCGTGCTGGCCGAGCCCGACGAGGCCCAGGCCGTGCAGATCAACCCGGCCGAGCTGCGCATCGACACCTACCGCGCCAGCGGCGCGGGCGGCCAGCACATCAACAAGACCGACTCGGCCGTGCGCATCACCCACTTGCCCACGGGCATCGTGGCCGAGTGCCAGGACGATCGCTCGCAACACCGCAACAAGGCCAAGGCGCTGCAGGTGCTGCTCGCGCGCATCCAGGAGAAGGAGCGCAGCGAGCGCGCCGCCAAGGACGCGGCCGAGCGCAAGGGCCTGATCGGCAGTGGCGACCGCAGCGACCGCATCCGCACCTACAACTTCCCCCAGGGCCGGCTGACCGACCACCGCATCAACCTCACGCTGTACAAGCTGTCCTTCATCATGGAAGGCGACCTGGAGGAGGTCGTGCAGGCGCTGCGCGGCGCACGCGAGGCCGAGCAGCTGGCCGAACTGGAAGTCGGCGCGGCGTGACACTGGCACAGACCCTGGCCGCCGCCGCCACACGCGGCCTGGACCGGCTGGACGCCCAGCTGCTGCTGCTGCACGCGCTGGGCCGCGAGGCCAACGACCGCGCCTGGCTTCTCGCGCACGACCAGGACGTTCCCGCCCCCGAGGCGCTACAGCGCTTCGATGACCTCGCCGCGCGCAGGCTGGCCGGCGAGCCCGTCGCCTACCTGCTCGGCGAGAAGGAATTCTTCGGCCTGTCGCTGCAGGTCGACGCGCGCGTGCTGGTGCCGCGGCCCGACACCGAGACGCTGGTCGAATGGGCGCTCGAGCTCCTACCAAGCGGCGGCAGCGTCATCGACCTGGGCACGGGCAGCGGCGCCATCGCGTTGGCGCTCGCGCATGCCCGGCCCGACGCGCTGGTGGCGGCCGTGGACCGCAGCGCCGACGCGCTGGCCGTGGCCAGCGCCAACGCCCAGCGCCTGGGCCTGCGCGTGCAGTTCATGCAGGCCGACTGGCTGCGGGGCGTGGACGGCCCGTACGACCTGGTCGTCTCCAACCCGCCCTACATCGCCGACGCCGACCCGCACCTGGCGGCACTCGTGCACGAGCCGCTCTCGGCCCTGGCAGCGGGCGCCGAGGGGCTGGACGATCTGCGCACCATCGTGGCCGATGCGCCGGCGCACCTCGGTCCTGGTGGCTGGCTGCTGCTGGAGCATGGCCACGACCAGGCCGAGGCCGTGTGCGCCTTGCTGCGTACCCGAGGCTTCGTCCAGGTCGGCAGCCGTAGGGATCTGGCGGGCATCGCGCGCTGCTCCGGCGGCCAGTGGCCGATCGCAGGATAATTGCCGCCATTTCCGTCCGGAGGTTCCCCCATGAGCGACACTCAACAACGCATCGACGACCTGGTCAAGTCCAACGACATCCTGCTGTTCATGAAGGGTAGCGCCAGCTTCCCCATGTGCGGCTTCTCGGGCCGCGCCATCCAGGTGCTCAAGGCCTGCGGCGTCGACACCAAGAACGTCAAGACCGTCAACGTGCTGGACGACGACGCGATCCGCCAGGGCATCAAGGAATACAGCAACTGGCCCACCATCCCCCAGCTGTACGTCAAGGGCGAATTCGTCGGCGGCTCGGACATCATGATGGAGATGTACGAGTCGGGCGAACTGCGCCAGCTGCTGGGCACCACGGCCGCCTGACGGTTGCTGCCGCCCGACATTGGGGCGGCCAGGCGCTGGCAGGCTGGCACGGCTTATGCTGAAATGGTTTCGTCACTCTCTTCATTGCCACGAGGAGCTTCGATGGAATCGCGCAGCACGGCCTTGACGGCCACCCCGATCCACCTGCCTGTTGCCAGCATGCGCAGCGTCTACCAGACGCAGGATGTGGAGCGCAAGCTGGCCAAGCTGCAATCCAAGGAACACGAGCAGCTGCGCAGCACCTACGAACGCATGCTCGAACGCGGGCCCGAACGCTTTCAGGTCAAGCCGTCCGGCATCCCCGAAATGGCGGCGCTCTACCAGAGCCTGCCGAACTTCACCGAAGCCCTGGACGACGTGCGACGGCACGTGGCACTCAGCCACAACAGTCCCGACGGCCTGGAGGTCACGCCCATGCTGCTGCTGGGCCCGCCCGGCATCGGCAAGACCCATTTCGCGCGCAAGCTGGCCGAACTGCTGGGCACGGGCATGAGCCTGTTGCCCATGAGCTCGATGACCGCCGGATGGCTGCTCTCGGGCGCCTCCTCGCAGTGGAAGGGCGCCAAGCCCGGCAAGGTGTTCGAGGCCCTGGTCGATGGCCAGTACGCCAACCCGGTGCTGGTGGTGGACGAGATCGACAAGGCCGGCACCGATGCGCAGTACGACCCGCTTGGCGCGTTGTACAGCCTGCTCGAGCACGACACGGCGCAGAGCTTCGTCGACGAGTTCGCCGAAGTCGCCATCGACGCGAGCCAGGTGATCTGGATCACCACGGCCAACGACGATCGCGCCATCCCCGAGCCCATCCTGAACCGCATGAACGTTTTCAGCATCCCGGCGCCCACGCCCGAGCAGGCGCGGCAGATCGCCGGCCAGCTCTACGCCGGGATCCGCGGCGAGCATGGCTGGGG
>CAJYRH010000585.1 GCA_913776795.1 uncultured Pseudorhodoferax sp.
GCCACGCCTTCGGCTGCCGCATGCAGCGCGGCCATGGTGGCCAGCGGATCGATCTGCGCCTCGCCCGGCAGCAGCCAGGCATGCGCTGGTGGCGCCAGCGCGGGTTCCAGCCGCGCCAGCGCCGCCGTGTCCAGCGCATCGGGCGCTGCATGCACCTCCCCGGCCAGGCGCGCCAGCACGCGCTGGGCGCTGGCGAGATCGCCGCGGTGGGCCACGAGCAGGCTGCCGCGTTCGGCAAAGAACGGCTGCGGCGCAGGCAGCGCCGCGACGATGCCGCGCCACAGCGCGATCGACCGCCAGCCCAGTGCAGCCACGCGCGCGTCCGCATGGTCGCGCTCGGCCAGCGGGCACAGCATGCCGGCCGCGCTGAACGCGGCCGGGCCCTGCGCGTCGAACGCCGGCGCAGGGCCGGCCGCGGCGTCGAACACCTGCACCCGTGCACCCGCGCGCGCCAGCTGCCAGGCCAGCAGCCGCCCCAGCAGGCCGGCGCCGGCAATGCCGATGCTCTCCATCAGCTGCGCTCGACCGGGATGTAGAACGCGCCGCCGCCGGCCTTGAACTCGGCCGACTTCTGCGCCATGCCGCTGGTCGCGTAGTCGCGCACCTCCTGCGTGATCTTCATCGAGCAGAACTTGGGCCCGCACATGGAGCAGAAGTGCGCGACCTTGCTGGCGTCCTTGGGCAGGGTCTCGTCGTGGAATTCGCGCGCCGTGTCGGGGTCCAGGCCCAGGTTGAACTGGTCGGTCCAGCGGAATTCGAAGCGCGCCTTGCTGAGCGCGTCGTCGCGCGCCCGCGCCCCCGGATGGCCCTTGGCCACGTCGGCCGCATGCGCGGCGATCTTGTAGGCGATGATGCCCTGCTTGACGTCCTCGCGGTCCGGCAGGCCCAGGTGCTCCTTGGGCGTCACGTAGCACAGCATGGCCGTGCCCATCCAGCCGATCATGGCCGCGCCGATGGCACTCGCGATGTGGTCGTAGCCCGGCGCGATGTCGATGGTCAACGGGCCCAGCGTGTAGAACGGCGCCTCGTGGCAGTGCTTCAACTGCTCGTCCATGTTGGCCTGCACCAGGTGCATGGGCACATGGCCCGGGCCTTCGATCATGGTCTGCACATCGTGCTTCCAGGCGATCTGCGTCAGCTCGCCCAGCGTGCGCAGTTCGGCGAACTGGGCCTCGTCGTTGGCGTCGGCCGCACAGCCGGGGCGCAGGCCGTCGCCGAGCGAGAAGCTCACGTCGTACGCCTTCATGATGTCGCAGATGTCTTCGAAGTGCGTGTAGAGGAAGCTCTCCTGGTGGTGGGCGATGCACCACTTGGCCATGATGGAGCCGCCGCGCGAGACGATGCCCGTCATGCGGTCCGCCGTCAGGTGGATGAACGGCAGGCGCAGGCCGGCGTGGATGGTGAAGTAGTCCACGCCCTGCTCGGCCTGTTCGATCAGCGTGTCGCGGAAGATCGCCCAGGTGAGGTCTTCTGCCACGCCGCCGACCTTCTCCAGCGCCTGGTAGATCGGCACCGTGCCGATGGGCACCGGGCTGTTGCGTACGATCCAGTCGCGCGTCGTGTGGATGTTGCGGCCGGTGCTGAGGTCCATGACGTTGTCCGCCCCCCAGCGGATCGCCCAGACCAGCTTGTCGACCTCCTCCTCGATGCTGGAGGTCACGGCCGAGTTGCCGATGTTGGCGTTGATCTTGACCAGGAAGTTGCGCCCGATGGCCATGGGCTCGACCTCGGGATGGTTGACGTTGGCCGGGATGATGGCGCGGCCCCGGGCCACTTCGTCGCGCACGAACTCGGGCGTGATCGGGCCATGCGGCAGCGCAGCGCCCATGGCGTTGCCGGCCAGGCGGCGCTCACGCGCTGCATCGCGTTGGTACGCGGCCATCCATTCGCGCCGGCCGTTCTCCCGCAGCGCCACGTACTCCATCTCGGGCGTCACGATGCCGCGGCGCGCGTAGTGCATCTGGGTCACGTTGCCACCTGCCTTCGCGCGGCGCGGCTGGCGCTGCAGGGCCGCGGCCTCGGCACGCAGCTGGGCCAGGCGCACACCGTCCCTGCCACCGTCGTCCAGGTCCTGGCGGATGCGGCCTTCGTAGACCTCGGTGTCGGCACGGCTGTCCAGCCAGGGCGCACGCAGTGCGGGCAGGCCGCTGCGCACGTCGATGGCGGCGGCCGGGTCGGTGTAGGGACCCGAGGTGTCGTAGAGGTGGATGCGCTCGCCGTTGGTCAGCAGCACCTCGCGCAAGGGCACGCGCAGGTCGGGACGCGAGCCTCCGAGGTAGACCTTGGTCGACCCGGGAAAGGGTTCGCGCGTGAGCGCAAGGCGCTCGGCGAGCGGGATGGCGTGGCGGTCGGGGGCATTCATGCGGGCAATCTCCTGGTTGGGATGGATTGCTCCGCGTCGCGCGGGGTGCGCGCACGCACGCCCACCATGAGGACGTGCGCAGGCACCACGGCACTGCAGCTCTTCTTACGCTGGTATGACCCAGATCAAGTTCGCGGTTCCGGCGATCAGGTTCGCCATCTCAGCACGCCATACGTGCACCCCGGAGCGGGGGCGAGTCTAGCGGCGTCGCGCAGACGGTGTCAATGCGCACCCAGAAGGGCCTGCACGTCGCTCTCCGACAGGCCGGCCTCGCGCAGTACCTCGGCCGTGTGCTCGCCGGTGCGCGGCGCATGGCGCTGCAAGGCATAGGGCGTGGCCGAGAAGCGCAGCGGCGAACGCAGGGCCTGGTAACGTCCCTCGCTGGGATGCTCTGCCGAGCCCATCAGCCCGACGGCTTGCACATGGGCGTCGTGCTGCAAGTCCTCCAGGCCCAGCACCGGCATGCAGGGAATCCCCACGCGGTCGCAGAACGCGACCCACTCGGCGGTGCTGCGCTCGGCCGCGCAGGCCTCGACGATGGCGTAGAGCGCGTCCACATGCTCCACCCGCTGCGCCACGTCGGCGAAGCGCGCATCCTCCAGCCATCGGCGCTGATCGACGAAGGCGAAGAAGTCCTGCCAGTTTCGGTCGGAGTACGGCAGGATGCAGGCCCAGCCGTCGCGCGTGCGGTAGGGCTTGCGCTGCGGCGAGAGCTGGCGCGGAAAGCCGATCGGCCCCAGCGGCGGCGCGAAGGCGCCGGGACCATGGTGCTCGACCAGCATGAAGTCGATGGCGGTCTCGAACATCGGCACCTCCACCTGCTGGCCACTGCCGCCGCGTTCGCGGTGCAGCAGAGCACCCAGCACCGCGTAGGCGATGGCCTGACCGGCGATCTTGTCGCACCAGGCCGTGGGCGCGTAGCGCGGCGCGCCGTACAGCTGCGCGTTGAGCGCGGCGAAGCCTGAGCCGGCCTGCATCAGGTCGTCGTAGGCGGGCTTGTGGCCGTAGGGCCCGTCCTCGCCGAAGCCGCGCGCCGCGCAGACCACGATGCGCGGGTTGACCGCGGCCACGCCCTCCCAATCCAGGCCCAGCCGCGCCGCCACCTGCGGGCGCAGGTTGTGCACCAGCACGTCGGCCCCGGCCAGCAGCCGGTCCAGCGCAGCGCGGGCGGCGGGCAGCTTGAGGTCCAGCACCACGCTGCGCTTGTTGCGGTGCAGGTTCAGCACGGAGCCACCCATGCCGGCGCTGCGGCTGGGGCCGTAGCGCCGGAAGGTGTCGCCCTCGGGCGCCTCGATCTTGACCACGTCGGCGCCCATATCGGCCAGGATGCGCGTGCCGTAGGGCCCCATGATCACGGTCGTGAGGTCGAGGACGCGGATGCCGGCCAATGCACCGGCCGGTGGTTGCGGATGGGGAGTGGATGCCATGTGGCGGGCGATGCTAGGGTGCCGCGCCCAGCATGGGAAATTAATTATTCAGCGTCTGTCATCAGCATTGGCGATCACTTCAGGCGTGCTGCCGGCGGCACGGCGGACTGCATCAGCTCGATGAAGCCTTTCGCCGCCGGCGACCACGCCCCGGCCGCAGGCCAGACCATGTAGATGGAGCGTGTCAGCTGTGCATCGCTGATCGGCACCACCGCCACGCGCGTGCCATCGAAATACTCCACCGCCGCCTGCGGCACGATGCCCACGCCCAGGCCGCTCGCGACCAGTCCCGACAGCGTGGCCAGCTGCTCCACCTCCAGCCCGGTGTCGCGCACGGCAACCGCGCGCAGCGCATGGTCCAGGTGCTGGGCGATGCTGCCGGTGCGGATCAGCCGGATCAGCTCGCTGCCGGCCAGCTGCGCGAGCGCGACGCGCTTGCGCGTGGCCAGCCGGTGGTCGCGCCGGCAGACCAGGAAGAAGCGCTCGGCGAACAACAGCTGGCTCTGCAGGCCGGCCAGGCCCGGCCCCACGCCCGTCAGCGCGAAATCCACACGGCGCTGGCGCACGAGTTCCAAGGCGCGCTCGGGCGGCGTGTCGAACAGCTCCACCCGGATCTCGGGAAAGCGCGCGCGGTACTGCGCCAGCAGCGGCGGCAGCCAGTGCGCAGCCAGCGAGGGCAGCGCGCTGATCGACAGCCGGCCGCGGTGCAGGTTCACATGCTGGCGCAGGTCGGCGTCGATCTCCTCCA
>CAJYRH010000586.1 GCA_913776795.1 uncultured Pseudorhodoferax sp.
GTCGGCCATCCTGGGCGTGCACGCGACCAAGGACCGCGCCGTGGTGGAGAACGGCCAGATCGTGATCCGCCCGATGAACTACCTGGCAATGAGCTACGACCACCGCATCATCGACGGCCGCGAAGCCGTGCTGGGCCTGGTCGCCATGAAGGAAGCGCTGGAAGATCCGTCGCGCCTGCTGTTCGATATTTGACCCACCCCCGTTTCTTGCTCACTTCGTGTAGCCGAATCCCCCCTCAAGGGGGCGCCACCAGCGGCCTGGCAGAGCCAGTTCCGCGGTGGCTCCCGAACAGGCCTGGCTTCGCCGGCCCTTGATGTCGTCGGTTGGCACTCGACGTGCGCACGAGCATCAACAGAGATCCAACATGTCCCAAGCATTTGACGTCGTCGTCATCGGCGGCGGCCCCGGCGGCTACGTCGCTGCGATCCGCGCTGCGCAACTCGGTTTCCAGGTCGCCTGTGTCGACGAATGGAAGAACGGCAAGGGCGGCCCGGCCCCGGGCGGCACCTGCACCAACGTGGGCTGCATTCCGTCCAAGGCGCTGCTGCAATCGTCCGAGCACTTCGAGCACGCCAACAAGCATTTCGCCGACCACGGCATCACTGCCACCGACGTCAAGATCGACGTGGCCAAGATGCTGGCCCGCAAGGACCAGGTCGTGAAGCAGAACAACGACGGCATCCTGTACCTGTTCAAGAAGAACAAGGTCACGTTCTTCCACGGCCGCGGCTCCTTCGTGAAGGCCGAAGGCGGCGCCTACGAGATCAAGGTCGCAGGCGCCAGGGAAGAGTCCATCACGGGCAAGCACATCATCGTGGCGACGGGCTCGAACGCCCGCGCGCTGCCCGGCGTGCCCTTCGACGAGGAGTCCGTGCTGTCCAACGACGGCGCGCTGCGCGTGGGCGCCGTGCCCAGGAAGCTCGCGCTGATCGGCTCGGGCGTGATCGGCCTGGAAATGGGTTCGGTCTGGCGCCGCCTGGGTGCCGAGGTCACCATCCTCGAAGGTCTGCCGACCTTCCTGGGCGCGGTCGACGAGCAGATCGCCAAGGAAGCCAAGAAGGCCTTCGACAAGCAGGGCCTGAAGATCGAGCTGGGCGTGAAGGTCGGCGAGGTCAAGACAGGTGCCGCTGGCGTCTCGGTGGCCTACACCAACGCCAAGGGCGAAGCCCAGAGCCTGGACGTGGACAAGCTGATCGTCTCGATCGGCCGCGTGCCCAACACCATCGGCCTGAACGGCGAGGCCGTGGGCCTCAAGCTCGACGAGCGCGGCGCCATCGTGGTGGACGACGACTGCAAGACCAGTCTGCCCAACGTCTGGGCCATCGGCGACGTGGTGCGTGGGCCCATGCTGGCCCACAAGGCCGAGGAAGAGGGCGTGGCCGTGGCCGAGCGCATCGCTGGCCAGCACGGCCATGTCAACTTCAACACCGTGCCCTGGGTCATCTACACCAGCCCCGAGATCGCCTGGGTCGGCCGCACCGAGCAGCAGCTCAAGGCCGACGGAGTGGCGTACAAGGCCGGCACCTTCCCGTTCCTGGCCAACGGCCGCGCGCGCGCCCTGGGCGACACCACGGGCATGGTCAAATTCCTGGCGGACGCCAAGACCGACGAGATCCTGGGCGTGCACATCGTCGGCCCCATGGCCAGCGAGCTGATCTCCGAGGCGGTGGTGGCCATGGAGTTCAAGGCCAGCGCAGAGGACATCGCGCGCATCTGCCACGCGCACCCTTCGCTCTCCGAAGCGACCAAGGAAGCCGCGCTGGCGGTGGACAAGCGCACGCTCAACTTCTGACGCATGACGGGACCGGTCCGGGCGGCCTACGACGCGGAGCTGGCCGCCCGCGGCTACCAGAGCGACCCCGCGCAGCTGCGCGCGGTGGCTGCGCTGGAGCGTTGCGCTGCCGAATGGGTGGCCTACAAGGACAAGCGCTCCAACGCGTTCAAGAAGCTCATCAACCGCCTGCCCATCCCCAAGGGCGTGTACATGTACGGGGGGGTGGGACGCGGCAAGAGCTTTCTGATGGACTGCTTCTTCAACGCCGTGCCGATCAGGCGCAAGACGCGGCTGCACTTCCACGAGTTCATGCGCGAGGTGCACCGCGAGCTGGTCGACCTGCAGGGCACGGTGAACCCGCTGGACGAACTCGGCAGGCGCATCGCCAAGCGCTACAAGCTGATCTGCTTCGACTAGTTCCACGTCGCCGACATCACGGATGCGATGGTCCTGCACCGGTTGTTGCAGTCGCTGTTCGACAACGACGTGGGCTTCGTCACCACCTCCAACTTCATTCCCGACGGGCTCTATCCGGACGGCCTGCACCGTGACCGCATCCTGCCCGCGATCGCGCTGCTGAACGCGCAGATGGAGGTGGTCAACGTGGACAACGGCACCGACTACCGACGCCGCACCATGGAGCAGGTCAAGCTCTACCACACGCCGCTGGGCGCTGAGGCCGATGCGCAGATGGCCGAGGCCTTCGACCGCCTGGCGGACCACAGCGACGAAGACCCGCTGCTGCACATCGAGGCGCGCGAGATCCGTGCGCGGCGCAGGGCCGGCGGCGTGGTCTGGTTCGACTTCCGCACGCTGTGCGGCGGGCCGCGGTCGCAGAACGACTACCTCGAACTGGCCAGCCGGTTCCACACCGTGCTGCTGTCCGACGTGCCGGCCATGCCGGTGCGCATGGCGTCGGAGGCGCGGCGTTTTACCTGGCTTGTGGATGTGCTGTACGACCGGCGCGTCAAGCTCATCATGTCGGCTGCCACGACGCCCGAGCAGCTGTATACCGAAGGCCCTTTGTCCCACGAGTTTCCGCGTACCGTGTCACGCTTGAACGAAATGCAGTCGGTCGAATTCCTCGCGCTGGAGCACCGCACCGTGGACACGGGGCTCACATGAACGCTTCGCGGCTGTGCATTGGGGTGTCGCTGGTAATGGCCGCCCATGCCTGGGGCCAAAGCACAACGCCGATCGGACCGGAACAACTTGCGGCCGAGCGTGCCCGCATTGCGAGCGAGCGCGCCGCCATTGCCAGTCGCTTCTCGGTCGAGGAGCGCGCCTGCCACCAGCGCTTTGCGGTCAACGACTGTCTGAACCGGAACCTGGCCTGGCAGCGCGATGCGTTGGCCGCGCTTCGACGCCAGGAGATCCTTCTCAACGACAGCGAGCGCCACCGCAGCGCAGCCGCGCGCATGAACCGCCTGGAAGAAAAAGGCCGCGTGCAGTCGGAAGACGAGGCCGGGCGTGCCGTGCCCGCTCCACGCGCCGGGCACGCCGCGCCGCAACCGCGCGGGGGCAAGGTGCCCCGGGCGGGCGATGCGCCGACGCGCTTGCCCGACGAGGCCGCCATCCGCGCCCACCAGCAACGCATGGATCGCAAGCAGGAGCGCCACGCCGACGCTCAGGCCCAGCGTGCCGAGCGGGCTGCCCAGGCCGACGAAGAAGCACGCCGCAGCGCTGCACGCGTTCGCGAAGCAGAAGAGCGCAAGGCGAGCGTGTTGCGGCGCAATGCAGCCCAGCCGAGCAAGGCCGGGGCCCTGCCCGACCCTGCGCCCTGAGCCGTTCAGGTCAGGTCTTCGATCACGAGCCGGCGGTACTTTTCGGCGAACGAGAAGGGCGCCTGCCGGACCACACGCATGACGGCCTCCGTCTCATCCGCATCCGGTGCATGGACCATGATCGCCCAATGCCCCTGGCCGGCCAGGGCTGCGTATTGACGCACGGTGGCCGCTTCGGTTCCGGCCGACGGCAGTGGAATGTCCGCACTGCCCACCGTGCGCACGACGTTTTCCAGAATCTGTTGTGGCGACAGCAGCATGACCGGCTTCTCCGAAAGGCTGTCGCGCTCCAGCGCTTCACCGATGCCGCGTGCATCCTGTTCCGTCGGGAACATGGCGAACACGTAGCCAGTCGGATAGAAGACGCCCGCCAGCGTCAGCATGTCGGGGTCGAGCGTGAATGGGTGCATGAGGAACTCCTGATCGTGTTCCTCGTATTGCAATGCACCAGTCGCGGTGCTGCTGTCGGCCACTGCGGCCGCGCCATGTAGGACGCGCTCAAAAACCGATGGGTGGGAGAAGCTCGAGCCGTACGGTCGGCTCGCCGACCACGCGCGCCTGGCTTTGCAGCGCGTCCACCACACCGTTGGCGAAGAAGCTGTTCTGCGTGTCCGGCTCCAATGCGGCGACGACCAGGTTGGCGAGCGGCTGCGACAGCGGCACGTAATAGCTGCCCATCGGCATGTCCAGTACGCCGCGCGCCAGCGCGACCTCCACCTGCACGATAGGCGCGGCGTCGGCAATGCTGCCGCGCACGTCGCTGCGCTCGCCGCTGGAGCGCGCAGTCTCGCGGTAGCTTTCACCCAGCACGGCGCCGGGTTCGGCCGCGCGCATGACCTGCACGCCGAGTTGCTGCAGGCGCTCCGCGGCCTGTGTGGCAGCGGCGGCAAGCCAGTACCCGCACGGACGGGTGCGCGTCCTGAGCGTGCGCAGTTCGAGCGCGGAATTCCAGTCCACGTCCACCGTGCGGTCGGCGCCGGTGGCCGGGTCCAGCATCGTGAGGGCGCGGCGCTGCAGCGTGGGCCCGGCGCTGGTCACCATCTCGCCGCGGCAGGCATTGCCGGCCGCCTCGCGGTCCATGTACGGACGCAGCTTGCCGAGGTCGTCGGCCCGCTGCGCGGCGCTCTGCAAGACACTGGTCATGGCAATGACCTGGGTGTGCACGCGGCGCTGGATGTGCAGCCGGCC
>CAJYRH010000587.1 GCA_913776795.1 uncultured Pseudorhodoferax sp.
GACAGCACGCGTGTGAGTCCGCGCAGCCAGGGCTGGCGGAAGCTGGAGAGCACCAGCTCGTCCAGGCCGTAGCGCAGCGCGATCCAGGAGATGTAGGCTCCGCGCGCGAACTGCCTCACCGCGCAGCCTTCGAACAGCCCGTCATGCCGACCAGCGGCCGCGCGCGCCGCCGGCCATCGCCACGAACTTCTTCAGCGCGGACGAGGCGGCGCGGCCGATCTGCCCCAGCGTGTGCGCCGGCGCATCGCCGACCAGGCGCGAAAGGTCTTCCTCGATGTCCCAGCGCACATGCTCCATGAGCCAGTTCACGTCGGCCGCCAGCTGCACGTCGCCCTCGATCCGGATGCCGGGCTTTTCACCGCGCAGCAGCGCCTGCGCCAGCGCTGCCGGGGATTCCTCGGTCACGGTCAAAGTCAGATCGGCTGGCGCCAGGGCGTTGGCCAAGTCCAGCAGCCCTGCGGGGGTTGCCGACAGGTGCAGTGTGAAATGGCGCCATTGGAAACGCACGGTGCGGCCCTGGTGGCGCACCAGGCGCTCCATGGCCTGCGCCTCCTGCATCAGCACGTGGTTCAGCAGCAGCACCAGCCGGCGATGGAACTCCTCCACGGCCCAGGCGGGAGGCCGCAGAGAGCTGCCCATGCGGTCGAGCAAATTGCCCAGAAAAGAAAAAGGGGACGATGTGGCCATGTCCCCGATTATTTCCGCGTTTGCGCCGCATTCCGCGGCGCATTGGCTTTATTGCAGCGCCTGGACACCGGCCACCAGCCAGCCGGCATGGCCGCTCTTGGGCTTGGTCATGTTCCAGACTTCGCGGAACGGGCTCGGGCCGGCCGAGGGCTCCTCGCGGATCATGCCGGAGAACTCCACACTGGCCATGTAGTCCTCTCCCGTGTCCTCGATGCCCAGCAGCTTGGCGTCCAGCATGACCACGTCGGTCTTGTTGGCCTGGCCGCCGGTATGGGCCTCGCGCTCCTTCAGCTGGGCCTGGATCTCACCCAGCATGCCGTCGGTCATCATGGCGCGCAGGGAAGAGATGTCGGCACGGTCCCAGGCCGACTGAAGCGTCACGAAGTTGCGCTTGGCCGCAGCCAGAAAGCCCTCGGTGTCGAAGTCGCCTGGGATGCCCCAGGTCTGCGCGCCCGCCAAGCCCGAGCCGATCACGATGCCCGAGTTTCCGACACCAGCCGGGCCAGCATCGAAGGCCGTGCCGCTGCGTTCGAACGGGCGTGCCGACGCGTCGTTGCCCACGTTCTCGGGCCGGTAGCTGCGTGGCATCTGCGGTTCCTGGGGCAAGCCACCGCCTGCACCCTGGAAGGCGAACGGGCTGCGATTGGCCTGCTGCTGGGCACCGCGGCGCGCGCGCATCACCGCTCCGATGACCACCATCGCGACCAGCACCAGCAGCGCGATCAGCAAGAACTGGCCGAAGGCTTCGCCCAGGCCGAGCGAGGAAGCCAGCCAGGCCAGGCCCAGGCCAGCGGCCAAGCCGCCCAGCATGGCGCCCCAGGGGCGCTTTGGCTGCGCTGCGGCGGCATTCGGCGCTGCCGCGGCCTTGTTCGGAACGGCGTTGTTGGCCGACTGCGCCGGCGCTGCCGGTGCTTGCGGCGCGGCCTCGCGCTGGGTCACGTTGTTCGATTGCTTGCCGAAGGACTTGCCACCGCCCATGCGGCGTTGCGCGTCGGCATCGGTGCCCAGCGTCAGCAGCAGCGCGCCGGCCAGGATCACGGTCAGGAATTTCATCGAGGTCTCCTCGTCGTCAGATCAAAGTAAAGCGGGTCAGCACTTGATGCCCACATGCAGGGCCACCATGCCACCGGTCATGTTGTGATAGTCCACGTGACCGAATCCCTGCGCCTGCATGAGGCTTTTGAGGGCCTGCTGGTCGGGGTGCATGCGGATCGATTCGGCCAGGTAACGGTAGCTGGCGTCGTCGCCGGCCACCACCTTGCCGATCTTGGGCAGCACCTTGAAGGAATACCAGTCGTAGGCTTTTTCCAGTGGCTTGGCGACCTTGGAAAACTCCAGCACGAGCAGCTTGCCGCGTGGCCTGAGCACGCGGCACATTTCGGCCAGGGCTTTGTCCTTGTGCGTCATGTTGCGCAGGCCGAAGGCCACGCTGACGAGGTCGAAGCTCGCGTCTGCGAACGGCAGGGCTTCGGCATCGCAGACCATGCTCGGCACCACCACGCCCTCGTCGAGCAGGCGGTCGCGGCCCGTGCGCAGCATGGCCTCGTTGATGTCGGTGTGCACCACCAGCCCACTGCGGCCAGCGCTCCTGGCGAAGCTGCGCGTGAGGTCGCCGGTGCCGGCTGCGATGTCCAGCACACGCTGGCCCTCGCGCACATTGGCCACCAGCGTGGTGTAACGCTTCCAGGCGCGGTGCAGCCCGGCGGACATGAGGTCGTTCATGAGGTCGTACTTGGGTGCGACCGAATCGAACACCTCACGCACGCGGCTGGCCTTCTCCGTCTCGTCGACGGACTGGAAACCGAAATGGGTGGATGACATTGGGCGAATCCTAGGACACAAGGAACGTGCAGGGACTCACACCCCTGCACCAGATCGGGGATTGTGTGGCGGTTTGCGCCACAGTGCAGGCGCGCAGGGGCGCGCGGGTGTCAGTGGCTTGCGCAGCCGTGACCAGCGGGCGGCGCCATCGGTGCGTCGCGGTCACCACCGGCCTCGGCCAGGCGGCGGGTGTAGTCGGCCCACAGCTGCTGCTCTTCCTTGCCCAGGAAGTACAGGTACTCCCAGGTGAAGATGCCCGAGCTGTGGCCGTCCGAGAAGCCGGGCTGCACGGCGTAGTTGCCGACGGGCTCCAGGCCCAGCAGCGTGACGTCGCGCTTGCCGGTTTGCAGCACCTCCTGGCCCGGACCATGGCCCTGGACTTCGGCCGAAGGCGAGTACACGCGCATGAGCTCGAACGGGATGCGGAAGCGCGC
>CAJYRH010000588.1 GCA_913776795.1 uncultured Pseudorhodoferax sp.
GAAATGGCGAGCAGGGTCCAGCTGGTGGTCAGCAGCGACAGTACCGACGTGGGAAAGACGCCGTAGCGCATGCCGCACCACAGCAGCGCGGGGACCGGGAAGGCCATGGCGCCCGGCCCTCCGACGAGCACGGCAGCGCCCATCGAGGCGAGCAGGGCCAGCAGCGGCGCGGCGCGGCGCAGCGGCGGCATGCTCTTGCGCCACTGGCGCACCACTTCACGGTGCTGCGCCGAGGGGATGGCCAGCACTGCCGGCAGGATGGTGAAGTAGTTGACGAGCTCGCTGACGAACCAGGCAAGGGCCGAATCCAGCGCCGTGCCGCCGAATGCGATGGGTCCGACGATGCTGCCCGCCACACCGCCCGCGGCCGACGCCACGCTCGCGATGGCCAGCAGCTGCAGCACGCCGGCCGCGCCATTGAGCTTGCGGGCATCGGCGCCGAAGGGCTGCGCCAGCAGCAGGTATCCCGTGACGACGCTGGCGAAGTTGGTCAGCGTGAGCAGCACGGACGTCGGCAACGGGTCGCCGACCAGGTGGCCGGCGAGCAGGTGGCCGACGCAGGCGCCGATCCAGCCCGCCGTGGTGTCCAGCCGTGGGAAGCGCAGCAACATGCCCAGGAGCAGGGCGTTGGCCGGCCAGAAGACGGCCAGCTGGCCGGCCAGGCGGGTCCAGACCCCGAACAGGCACACCAGCATCACGACCACCGCCACCAGGGCGCCGCCCGCCAGCAACTGCGCCGGGGTCGCAGGCACGGCCGGAACGGGCGATTCCAGCTTCTGCGGTCGGGTCAGATGGTTGCGTTGCGAATTCATGGACTGCATGGCGTCTCCCTGCGTGGTGGATGCGGGTAGGCGCGCAAGCGTGCCGGGCAACGCAAATTGTTGCAGATGTCCGACCTGTCCAGGCGTGAATTTGTGAAAATTCAACAGCAAATCGGCCAACGATGGCCATCGGGGGCCATCAACGCTGCGCACAGCGCAGCGTTCGCCCTCAGCACCGTCAGTCCACCGTCGCGCCGGAAGCCCTGACGATGCGCTCCCACTTGGCCAGTTCGCTGCGGGTGTAGGCGGCGAACTCTGCCGGCGTGTTGCCCACGGGCTCGGCCCCCAGTCCCGCCAGGCGCTCGCGCACGGCGGGTTGCCGGACGATCTGCGCAATCTCCTGCGCCACGCGGTTGACGATCTCGGCCGGCGTGGCAGGCGGTGCCCACACCCCGTACCAGGTACTGATGTCGTAACCCGGCACGCCGGCTTCGGCCATGGTCGGCACATCGGGCAGCGCCCCGGCGCGCCTGGCCGTGGTGACGGCGATGGCGCGCAGCTTGCCCGCGCGGATCTGCCCGATGCTGGACGGCATGGAATCGAACATCAGCTGCGTCTGCCCGCCGATCACGTCCGCGAGTGCCGGGCCGCTGCCCTTGTAGGGCACATGCTGCATCTGCACGCCGGTGGCGATCTTGAATGCCTCGCCGGCTAGGTGGGGTGCGGCCGCGTTGCCCGAGGACGCGAAGTTGAGCCGGTTGGGGTCGGCCTTGGCCGCGGCGATCACGTCCTGCACCGTGGTGAAGCCGAGCGACGGCGCGGCCACCAGCACCAGTGGTACGTCGGCGATCAGGCTCACGGGCGCGAAGTCGCGGATCTCGTCGTACGGCGGCTTCTTGTACAGGCTGGGGTTGATGACGTGGATCGACGCGTTGACGAGCAGTGTGTAGCCGTCCGGCGGCGCCTTGGCGACGATGTCGGCGCCGATCATGCCGCTGGCGCCGGGCTTGTTGTCCACCACCACGCTTTGGCCGAGCCGGCCTTCGAGCTGCTGGGCCACGATGCGGCCCAGGATGTCGGTCGGTCCGCCCGGCGGATAGGGGATGACCATGCGGATGGGCTTCGTGGGCCAGGTCTGGGCCATGGCCATGCCGCTGGCGGTGGCCAGCAGCAGCGCGGTGAGCGCGCGGCGGTTCATGCGGTGCATCGCTTGTCTCCTGTGGTGGTCTTGTTCAGCCCTGCACGGCGATGCCGTCGCGCTCCAGCGCCGCCACCGCCTCGGCTGCATAGCCGAGCTCGGCCAGCACCGCGCGCGTGTGCTGGCCGGTGGCGGGCGCCGGCGGGATCGGGCGGCCGCGCGGCGTGCCGGGCAGGTAGGGCATGGGCAGGCTTTGGTAGGGCGGCTGCGCGAGCTGCCCGAAGATGCCCTGGTGCTGCATCTGCGGATGGTCGCGGAACCGGGCGTAGTCCTGCACTTCGGCGCACAGCACGTCGGCCGCCTCCAGCGTCGCGATCCAGTGCGCGCTGGGGCGCTGCGCGAGCTGCTCGGCGATGGCCGCGTTCAGCGCTGCGGCATGGCGGCCCCGCGCATGGTTGTCGCAGTAGTCCGGGTGTTCGCGCCAGCCGTCGTGGCCCAAGGCCGCGCACAGCCGCTCCCACATGTCCTGGCGCAGCACCAGCAGGGTGATGAACCCGTCCTGGGTGCGGAACACGCCCGAGGGCACGGCGGTCGGCGGCGCCTGGCGGCCCGCGAACAGCGCGCTTTCGTAGATCGG
>CAJYRH010000589.1 GCA_913776795.1 uncultured Pseudorhodoferax sp.
CGACCTCACGCCCGAGTTGAACGAGGCCATCACGGGCAACGAACTGGTGTGCGCGGCCGTGCTGTCGGGCAACCGCAACTTCGAGGCGCGCATCCATCCCAATATCAAGGCCAATTTCCTGGCCAGCCCGCCGCTGGTGGTGGCCTATGCCATCGCCGGCACGGTGCTGCGCGACCTGATGACCGAGCCGGTGGGCAAGGGGCGCGGTGGCCGGGACGTTTACCTGGGCGACATCTGGCCCAGCAGCGACGAAATCCACCAGCTCATGAAGCATGCGATGAACGGCAAGGCGTTCCGCGAGAACTACGGCCGCGTGAAGACCGATCCGGGCGCGCTCTGGGGCAAGATCCAGGGCGTGTCCGGCGACACCTACAACTGGCCCGCCAGCACCTACATCGCCGAGCCGCCGTTCTTCGCCGATTTCGCGCTGGCGCCACCGTCGGCGGACGAGGCCGTGGCCGTGCGCGGCGCGCGCATCATGGCGCTGTTCGGCGACTCCATCACCACCGACCACATCTCGCCGGCCGGATCCATCAAGGCCAGTTCCCCCGCCGGCCTGTGGCTGCAGGAGAACGGCGTGGGCAAGGCCGACTTCAACAGCTATGGCGCGCGACGCGGCAACCACGACGTGATGATGCGCGGCACCTTTGCCAACGTGCGCATCAAGAACCTCATGATCCCGGCCGGTGCCGACGGTTCGCGTGAAGAGGGTGGTGTGACCCTGTTCCAGCCCGCTGGCGAGAAGCTGCCGATCTACGACGCCGCGATGCAGTACATCGCCGCCGGCACGCCCACGGTCATCTTCGCAGGCGAGGAGTACGGCACCGGCTCCAGCCGCGACTGGGCCGCCAAGGGCACGCAGCTGCTGGGCATCAAGGCCGTGGTGGCCAAGAGCTTCGAGCGCATCCACCGCAGCAACCTGGTCGGCATGGGCGTGCTGCCGCTGCAGTTCAAGCACGGCGAGAGCTGGGAATCGCTGGGCCTTTCGGGCGACGAGCAGATCGAGATCGTGCCGGCGGCCGACCTGGCGCCGCGCAGCGATGCCGTGCTCAAGATCACGCGTGCCGACGGCAGCACGCAACAGACCGACCTGACGCTGCGCATCGATACGCCGATCGAGGTGGACTACTACCGGCACGGCGGCATCCTGCCCTACGTGCTGCGCCAGCTGCTGGAATGAGCCCTGCCCTCCTCGTCGACGAGTCGGAAGTGGAGGTCTCTGCCATCCGCGCCCAGGGCGCGGGTGGCCAGAACGTCAACAAGGTGTCCAGCGCGATCCACCTGCGCTTCGACATCGCTGCCTCGTCGCTGCCCGAGGACGTGAAGGAGCGCCTGCTGGCCCTGCGCGACAGCCGCATCACGCAGGCCGGCGTGCTCGTGCTCAAGGCCCAGCAGCACCGCACGCAGGAGATGAACCGGCTCGACGCGTTCTCGCGCCTGCATGAACTGGTGCAGAGCGTGGCCCGGCCGCCACGGGTGCGCAAGCCGACCCAGCCGACCTTCGGATCGCGCCAGCGGCGGCTCGAAGGCAAGAGCCGCCGCTCGGAGATCAAGGCCGGCCGAGGCCGGGCCGGCCTCGGTTGAGGCTCAGATCGGCCGCTGGCAAGTCTGCCCGCTCTGCGCGATGGCGCCGCGCAGCTGCCGGGTGTTGTTGCTTTCGTCCGGGCCCAGCGTGTCGCGCGTATAGGTGCAGCCGTAGGTCGGTGCCGCCACGGTGGCCGGGGTCAGCACGTCGTCACCTGCGGGCTTGGCCCCGCCCTGCTCCCACTGCACCATGGCCTCGAACGCCTCCACCTGTTCTGCCACCGTGAAGTCGCAGTGCGAGATGCCCCGGATGGCACGCTGCACCAGCCAGCGGTCGTTGCCCTTCTCGACCACGCGGCGCTTGTAGATCTGCTGCATGCTGAACGGCACGTACAGGTCGCCCAGCGTGTGCAGGGACACCACCGGGATGCCGATCTCGCCATTGGCCTTGGGAATCCAGCGCAGGCCGTCGCGGCGCTTGCGGTTGGCGTCCGCTGTCGCCGTCAGCTTCTGAGCAGCCGCATTCAGTGCCGCCGAGCCCGCGGCGTCGCCGGTGATGGTGTAGGTGAAGCGGTTGGTGTCCAGCGAACTCTTGTTCAGGATGCCGTTGACCGTTCCATCGCCGCCGAACACGCCCCAGACCGGCGTGAACGAGCCGCCGAACGCCACGCCCAGATCGAACAGCGGCCGGTCGCCACCGGTCAGGTTCTCCACCACCGACATGAACTTGGCGCCGGTCGCCGTCGGCGTGCCCGGGAAGGCGGTGAACAGCGTGGCCGTCACCTGGTCCCGAACGCTGGCCCAGGACGTGAACGGATTGTTCGGCACGCCCGCCAGCACCTGCGCGGCCACCTGGGCACCGGCGAAGTAGTCGAACAGTTCGGTGTCGCCCATCACGCCGCACATGGGAACGGCCCCGTGGTAGCGCACCTTGTTGTTGGCATCTTCAAAGGCTTCGGCCTCGATGGCGGCCGCGGTGATGTGACCTCCCATGGAATGGCCGGTGATGTACAGGCGCGTCGGCGTCGCCAGGGTGCGCTTGTTCTCTGTGGCGATGCGGTTGAAGGCCAGCGCCAACGCGTTCGTGTCTTCCACGCCCACGCGCACGTCGTAAAAGTTCTTGCTGTAGCTGGAGGCCGCCCACGCGTAGCCGTTCTGGATCAGGTGGCGGCGGATGGAGGGATTGCTGACGTTCAGCGCGTTGCCTTCGCCGACGTAGCCATGCGCGTACATCACGAGCCGCCCGTTCCAGTTGGCCGGCACCTCGATGCGGTAGGCGGCGCCGTTCAGCACGCCGGCCCAGCGGCTGGTGGTGGAGTTGTCGACCGTGTCGCCGGCCGCGGTGGCCAGCGCGGCAAAGGTCGTGGCCGCGGCGTCGGCCGGCGCGAAGCTGTTGCGGCTGTCCTGAACCCGGGTTTCCTCGGGTGCGTTGTCGTCGCCGCCCCCGCCGCAGGCGGCAAGGGCCGCAGCGGCCAGAAGGCTCAGGAACAAGGGTCGCGTGGATTGCATCAGTGTCTCCTCGTCATGTCGTCGGCGCGAAATGCGCCCGCGCAGCCTACGCCCGCCGCCATCGGCAACGTGTCAGCAGAAACGCCGATACGCACGGTTTGACGGTGCATGTACGTCGCCGCATACTGGTCCGCCAGCGCCACAACACCACATCGCGCCATGGGCCAACGGAGCGGGCCCGCTGCTGCAGAGGGCGCCGCCACGCTCCACACGCCTTGCAAAGGACTGCAACCATGACCGGCACGAGCTTCAAGCCCCTCGGCACCCACCCTTTTTCGGCGCGCGCGCTGCTGGCCCGGCCGGCGCCGGGCAAACCGGTCACGGTGGACTCGCCAGCGATGGAGGTGATGACGGACTTGACCGCCACGAACCCGGTCTGCATCCCGCCGGAGGCCAGCCTGTTCGCGGCCAACGAAGCCATGATCGCGCACCGCGTGCGGCTGCTGTTCGTCGCCGACAGCGAGCACCTGCTGGGCATCGTCAGCACGCAGGACACACTGGGCGAGCGGCCGCTGCAGCTGCGCCACCAGGGCAAGGGCAACGTGTTCGACCTCAGCGTGGCCGACCTCATGCATCCGGTGTCCGGCCTGCCCATGCTGCGCCTGGCCGATGTGCGCCATGCCAATGTGGGCGACCTGCTGGCCACCTTCAAGCGCCTGGGCCGCCAGCACCTGCTGGTCGGCGAGGAGGCACCGGGCCAGCCGCTGACCGTGCGCGGCCTGTTCTCTGCCACGCAGCTGGGCCGCCAGCTCGGCACGCCGGTGGAAACCTTCGAGACTGCGCAGACCTTCGCGCAGATCGAGGCCGCGCTGGGCTCCTGAAGCCAGCCGCAGCTCAACGCCCCACGGCGCTGGCGACCAAGGCCACCAGCTCTGCCGGTTCCAGCGGCTTGGCCACGTGCGCCCGGAAGCCGGCGCGCAGGGCACGCACGCGGTCCTGCGCCCGCGCAAAGGCCGTCAGCGCGATGGCGGGCAGGTCGCCGCCCTGCGCCGCGCCGAGCGCGCGCACGCGGCGCAGCAGCTCGTAGCCATCGACATGCGGCATGCCGATGTCCGACACCAGCACCTGCGGCCGCGTTCGCACGATGGCGGCCAGTGCCGCTTCGGCGCAGTCGGCCACCTGCACCTGCGCGCCGGCGTCCACCAGCATGCGCTGGTGCAGCTCGCGCGCGTCGGCCTCGTCGTCCACGATCAGCACGCGTACACCGGCCAGCTCGGTGCTGGTGGGGGCCGCTGCCGCAAAAGCCGGCCGCGCGGGCACGCCGTCGGCTGCCAGCAATGGCAGCCGCACCACGAAGCAGCTGCCCTGGCCTTCGCCGGGACTGCTGGCCTGCACGCTGCCGCCGTGCAGCTCCACCAGCTGCCGAACGATGGCCAGGCCCAGCCCCAGCCCGCCGAAGCGGCGCGTGATGGTGCCGTCGGCCTGGCGGAAACGGTCGAAGATGTGCGGCAGGAACTCCGCGGCGATGCCGATGCCGGTGTCCTGCACGTCGATGCGCAGCGCGTCGGCATCGGCCACCATCCGCACGGCCACCTGGCCACCGCGCGGCGTGAACTTGACGGCGTTGGCCACGAGGTTCCAGACCACCTGCTGCAACCGCACGGCATCGGCCAACACCACGCCCGTCGCCGGTTCGAACCAGGTGTCGATCCGCACGCCGGCCGCCTCGGCCAGCGGCCGCACGGTCTCGAGAGCCGCCTCGATGCAGCCTTGCACCGCCACAGGCGCCAGGTCGAGCTGCAGCTTGCCCGAGACGATGCGGCTCATGTCCAGCAGGTCACCCACGAGCTGGCTCTGCGCACGCGCGTTGCGCTCGATCACGTCGATGCCCTTGGCCAGGTCGCCGGTCGCATCGGGATAGCGCCGGCGCAGGATGTGCACCCAGCCGAGGATGGCCGACAGCGGTGTGCGCAGCTCGTGCGACAGCGTGGCCAGGAACTCGTCCTTCAGCGCGCTGGCGCGCTGCGCATCGGCGTACAGGCGTGCGTTGTCGATGGCGATCCCCGCCTGGCCTGCAACACCCACCGCCAGCCGCTCGGCACGTTCGTCGAAGCGGCCCGGCTCCGGATGGCCGAAGAACAGGCCGCCGAACACCTGCCCCGTGCGGGAGCTGACGGCCACGGCCAGGTAACTGCGCACCGGCAGATGGCCTGGCGGCATGCCATGGTGCGGCGCCCATTGCCCGTACCGCGGATCGGCCAGGATGTCGTCGCTGCGGATGGGTGGGCCGCCACGAAAGGTCGGGTCCAGCAGCACCGTCGGCCGCGGATGGCCCAGTCGCTCGAACGCCGTGCGCGGCGCACCCGACAGCGCATACAGCAGGTAGGCCTCGCCCTGGTCGTCGGTGCCGTTGTAGAAGAAGGCGCCAAAGCGCGCGCCCGTCAGTTGCGTGGCGGCGTCGGTCACGCGCTGCAGCAGCGCATCCAGGTCGAGTTCGCCGGCCAGTGCGGCACCGGTCTGGTTCAACAGCTCCAGCATGTGGGCCTCGTTGCGCGCCCGCTCTTCGGCCAGGCGCCGCCCGGTGACGTCGCGCACCACGCCGATCATGCCTGCCGGCTGGCCATCGGCGCCGTAGGTGGGCTTGCCCTGGACCGACAACCAGCGCACGCCCTCGGCCAGCGCAAGGCGGTACTCGATGTCGTAGAGGCCGCCCTGGACGGTGGCCTGCACTGCCGCCAGCCGCGCGCGTTCGCGGTCGTCGCGGTGCAGCAGCCGCCGCATCGCGGTGCGGGTCCAGCTGCTGCCCGGATCCTGCCCGTACAGGCGGGCCGCCGTCGCGCTCAACACCATCTGATCGGTGCGGGCATCCCAGCTCCAGTCGCCCAGTTCGCCTGCGGCGAGCGCCAGGCTCAGACGCTGGTGGGCGTCGCGCAGCGCCCGCTCGGTCCGCAGGCGTTCGAGCGACTCCCAGCAGCGCGCCACGACGGTGAGCATCAGCGCGATCTCGTCGTCCTGCCAGACCCGTGGCCGGTCCTGGTGCACGGCCATGCCGGCGACGAAGCGGCCATCGCGGTGCAAGGGCACGCAGATCACCGCCTGGATGCGCGTGGCCCGGTAGGCCGACAGGTCGCTTCCCGCGGTGCGCGGGTCGCTGTCCACGTCGTGGTTGATGTAGGGCAGGTCGGCACGCATGAGGTCGCGCACCGTCTCGCCGAAGTCCGAGAAGGCATGGCGTCCGACGATGCTCTGCACGCCGTCGTTGTAGTCGCCGAACAGGTCGAAGTGGTCCTGGTCGGCATCGACATGGGCGTAGGCACAGCGGCTGACGCCAAGGTGCTGCCCGAGCAGGCGCGCGGTCAGCCGCATCACCTCGGCCGGATCGGCGACGCGCCTGGTCAACGCGAACAGGCTGTCCAGCATCCGCGCATGGCCGGCGCCCGGGTCGTTCTGGTCGGGCAGGGCGAGGTTTCGGGTCATGGCTTCCCCGGCGGGTTGCGGGGTGCGCATTGTGCCCGCTGCGCCACTGCGGTGCTTCAGCCCAGCGCCACCCAGCGCCCGTCCGCGGCGCTGCTGCGCAGCACCGCGTCGATGAAGCGGTGCCCTGCCACGCCGTCCTCCACGGTCGTCACCTGCAAGGCCTGGGCGTCGGCCGGCCGGCCCTCGCCGTGCGCCAGGATCAATTCCGCCGCGTCGCGGTAGACCTGGGCAAATGCCTCCAGATAGCCTTCGGGGTGCCCGGCCGGCACGCGCGTGGCCGCGCGCGCAGCGGCGCTGTCCACACGGCCGCGCGTGAGCCGCTGGGCGGCGCCGCCCAGCGGCGTGAACCACAGTTCGCCCGGCTGTTCCTGGTCGAACGCGAGCGAAGCCTCCGTGCCGAACACGCGCAGCCGCAGCGCGTTCTCGCAGCCCGCCGCGACCTGGCTGGCCCACAGCAGACCGCGCGCGCCGTTGGCGTAGCGCAGCATCATCTGCACGTGGTCGTCGAGCACGCGACCGGGCACGAAGCTGGTCAGCTCGGCGCTGAGCTGGCTGGGCACCATGCCGGTCACGAACGCCGCCAGCTGGTAGGCGTGCGTGCCGATGTCGCCCAGGCAGCCGGCCGGGCCGGCCTGTGCGGGATCGTTGCGCCAGGCGGCCTGCTTGTTGCCGGACTGCTCCTCGGGCCGCGTCAACCAGTCCTGCTGGTACTCGGCCTGCACGAGGCGGATGGGGCCGAGTGCACCGCTGGCCACCAGATGCCGCGCGTGGCGCACCATCGGGTAGCCGGCATAGGCGTGGGCGAGCGCGAACACGCGGCCAGTCCGGCGCGCCAGGCGCGCCAGTTCCTCGCCCTCGGCCAGCGAGACCGCGAGCGGCTTGTCGCAGATGACGTGCAGGCCGGCCTGCAGCGCGGCCGTGGCCATGGGCGCGTGCAGGTGGTTGGGCGTGACGATGGCCACGACCTCGGCGCCATCGGGCCTGGCGGCTTCGGCGCGGACCAGTTCGCGCCAGTCGGCGTAGCTGCGCTCCGGCGGCAGATGGATGGAGGCCGCGCTGGCCGCGGCACGCGCAGGATCGGAAGAAAGCGCCGCGGCGACCAGTTCGTAGCAGTCGTCCAGCCGCGCCGCGATGCGGTGCACGGCGCCGATGAAGGCGCCCTCGCCACCACCGAGCATGGCCAGCCGCAGGCGTCGCGTCATGTCGCGCCCTCCAGGCCGATCAGGCTGCGCACCGCGGCGCGGTCCACGCCGCTGCCGGCGAAGTCGTCGAAGGCGCGGTCGGCCACGCGGATGATGTGGCGGCGGATGAACTCCGCGCCCTCGCGCGCGCCATCCTCGGGGTGCTTGAGCGCACACTCCCACTCCAGCACGGCCCAGCCCGCGAAGTCGTGCTGCGCCAGCTTCGAGAAGATGGCGCCGAAGTCCACCTGGCCGTCGCCCAGCGAGCGGAAGCGCCCCGCCCGATCGGCCCAGCCGCTGTAGCCGCCGTAGACGCCCTGGCGGCCGTTCGGCCGGAACTCCGCGTCCTTCACGAGGACGGCCTTGATGCGCGCGTGGTAGATGTCGATGAAGGCCAGGTAGTCGAGCTGCTGCAGCACGAAGTGACTGGGGTCGTACAGGATGTTGGCGCGCGGGTGGTCGCCCACCGCTTCAAGGAAGCGCTCGAAGGTCACGCCATCGTGCAGGTCCTCGCCGGGGTGCAGCTCGAAGGCCGCGTCCACGCCGTGCGCGTCGAGCTGGTCCAGGATGGGCCGCCAGCGCCGCGCGAGCTCGCCGAAGGCCTCCTCCACCAGTCCCGCCGGCCGCTGCGGCCAAGGGTAAAGGTAGGGCCAGGCCAGCGCGCCCGAGAACGTGGCCGTGGCCGTGAGGCCCAGCCGCTCGCTAGCCTGGGCGGCCAGGTGCATCTGCCCGATGGCCCACGCGGAGCGCGCGGCCGGCCTGCCGCGCACGGCCTCGGGCGCGAAGCCGTCGAACAGCGCGTCGTAGGCCGGGTGCACGGCCACCAGCTGGCCCTGCAGGTGCGTGGACAGCTCGGTGATCGCCAGCCCGTGCGTCTTCAAGGTGCCTAGGATTTCGTCGCAATAGGTCTGGCTGGCCGCCGCCTTCTCCAGGTCGACGATGTGCGGCGCCGTTGGCAGCTGCACGCCCTCGTAGCCCAGGCTCTTGGCCCAGGCGCCGAGATGGTCCAGCGTGTCGAACGGCGGCGCGTCGCCCAGGAACTGGGCGAGGAAGATGGCGGGGCCTTTCAGCGTCTTCATCAGTGCCGCCCGGCCGCCCGAAGGCACTGACGCGCCCCCCCGGGGGGCAGCGATACGCGAAGCGATGAGCGTGGGGGTTCCATGATCTTCAGAAGGGGCTGTCCGGGTGGTAGAAGTCCTTGGCGTTGTCCTTCGTGATCAGCACCGAGGGAATGATGGTCGTGGCGGGCAGCTTCTCGCCCTTGAGCCGCGCCTCGGCCGTGAGCTTGATTGCGTCGTAGATGAACTTGGGCGAGTAGCTCACGTCGGCGTCGATGCGCTTGTCCTTGCCGTCCAGGATGGTCTTGACCATGCCCTTGGCGCCGGCGCCGCCGAAGACGATCTTGATGTCGTCGCGCTTGGCCTGGTCGATGGCCTTGAGCACGCCCACGGCCATGTCGTCGTCGGCGGCCCAGATCGCGTCGATCTGCTTGAAGCGCGTGAGGTAGTCCTGCGTGACCTTGAAGGCGTCGTCGCGGTTCCAGTTGGCGTACTTGGCGTCCAGCAGCTTGATGTCGGGGTGGTTCTTGAGCACGGCGTTGAAGGCGTCCATGCGCTCGTTGTCCAGCGTGGTCGCGATGCCGCGCAGCGCCACGATGTTGCCCTTGCCGCCCAGCTTCTTGGCGATGTATTCGGCGGGGATCTTGCCGAAGGCCGTGTTGTCGCCCGCGACATAGGCGTCCTGCGCGCTGGTGTCGGTCAGGCCGCGGTCGACCACGGTCACGTAGGCGCCCTTGGCCTTGACCTGGGCCACCGGCTTGGTCAGCGCGGCCGACTCGAACGGGAACACCACGAGCGCGTTGATCTTGGAGACGGAAGACAGGTCCTGCAGCTGGTTGACCTGCTCGGGCGCGTTGGCTGCCGTGCGGATCGTGATCTTGAGGTCCTTGTGCTGCTTCTCCAGGTCCTTCTTGGCCTGGTTGGCCCAGTAGTTGATGCCGCCCATGAAGCTGTGCGTGGCGGCCGGGATGGACACGCCCAGGTGCACCGGTTCGGCGGCCAGGGCGGGCAATGCGAAGCTGGCGGCGGCGATGGCCGTCAAGGCGAGGCGTCTGGAAGTCATGTGGAAGTCTCCTTGGATGTTGCTGGCACAAAAACTCACCGCCGGCCGCGCTGCAGGAACGCGACGACGATGATCACGAAACCCTGCACCGCCGCGTTCAGGTACACGCTGATGATGCTGGTGAGGTTCAGGATGTTGCTGATGACCGAGAGCAGCACGGCGCCGACCACGGTGCCGGTGATGCTGCCCGCGCCACCCTTGAGCGCCGTGCCGCCCACGATCACGGCGGCGATGGCCTCCAGCTCCCACAGCAGCCCCGTGGTCGGCGAGGCCGAGCCCAGGCGCGGCACGTACAGCAGCGTGGCGATGCCCACGCAGATGCCCAGCAGCATGTAGGTCTGGATCTTCACGCGGTCTACCGCCACGGCGGCGTAGCGCGCCACCTGCTCGTTGGAGCCGATGGCCTGCACGTAGCGGCCGTAGGCGGTGCGGTTCAAGATGACGCCGCCCGCCAGAGCCACCACCAGGAACACCCAGACCGGCACCGGGATGCCCAGCAGGCTGCCGTAGTAGACCGGCGCGTAGAGGTCCGACAGGTCGTTGTCCAGCGTGATGGCGCCGCCGTCCGCCGCCCAGGTCAGGTAGGCGCGGAAGATGCCCAGCGTGCCCAGCGTCACGATGAAGGGCTCGATGCGGCCCTTGGTGATCAGCAGCCCGTGCGCCAGCCCGAACACTGCGCCCAACACCACCGCCAGCACGGCACCCAGCACCACGGCCAGCAGCGGCGAGCCCGTGGCTGGCCCCATGGCATTGATGAAGATGATCACGCAGCCGGCGATCAGCGCGGCCATGGAGCCGACCGACAGGTCGATGCCGCCGGAGATGATCACGAAGCACATGCCCACCGCGATGATGCCGATGAAGGCCGTGCGCGTGAGCAGGTTCATGGCGTTCTCGGGCGTGGCGAAATCGCTGTTCAGCAAGGTGCCGGCGATGCACAGCAGCACCAGACCGAGCACAGGCCCCCAGCCTTGCAGATTGCGTTTCGATTTGGAAGCTTCAGACTGGGACATGGGACGGTGCACGGGCTGCCGTGCCAATGAAACAAAGGGCGTGCAGCCATCCACGGGACTGGAGGCCGCGGAGCAGGCCGTGCCAGCGCAGCCGCGGAGCTGGCTCTGCCAGGCCGCCGGGTGCGCCCCCCTCGCGCAGCGGAGGGGGGTTGGCGGAGCGCGTAGCGCGGAGACTGGGGGGTTTCATGGTTCTACGCCGGTGGCGTGGGCGATCAGGGTTTCTTCGGTCAGGCCGTCGGCATCGAGCGTGGCGACGATCCGCCCCGCGCGCACCACGGCCACGCGGTGTGCCAGCCCGATCAGCTCCATCAGTTCGGAGGAGACCACCAGCACGGCCAGCCCCTCGCGGGCCAGGCGCTGCACGAGCTCGTAGATCTCGCGCTTGGCGCCCACGTCGACACCGCGCGTGGGCTCGTCCAGCACCACGATGCGCGGGTCCGGGTGCAGCACGCGCGCCAGCGCCAGCTTCTGCTGGTTGCCGCCCGACAGTGCCGAGGCCGGCACGTCGAGCGAGCCGGTGCGGATGCCGAAGGCGCGCTGCGCCTCCTCGAGCGCGCGGTGCTCGGCGGCTGGATCGAGCCAGGGCTTCGCGTAACGCTGCAGGGCCATCAGCGTGAGGTTCTCGCGCAGGCCCATGTGCACGTGCAGGCCACGGCCCTTGCGGTCTTCGCTGAGGTAGGTGAGGCCGGCATCGGCAGCGGCGCGCGGATTCCTGAAGCCGCCATCGCCCGTGACGGCCTGGCCGTGCAACCAGACGCGGCCGTGCGCCGGGCGCAGGCCCAGCAGGCCTTCGAACAGCTCGGTGCGGCCGGCGCCGACCAGGCCGGCGAAGCCCAGGATCTCGCCGGGCCGGACCTCGAAGGTCCAGCCCTGCGCCCAGCCCGGCACGCTGAAGTCCTCGATGCGCAGCGCCAGCGGGCCCTCGGTCGGCCGGGCATCGCGTACCGGGTACAGGTCGGCGATCTCACGGCCCACCATGAGCCTGGCCATCGCATGGCGCGTGAGGCCCTGCGTGGGCTGCTGCGCGACGAACTGGCCGTCGCGCATCACGACCACCTCGTCGGTCACGCGCTCCACCTCGTCGAGCTTGTGCGAGATGTAGACGATGGTCACGCCGTCGGCACGCAGCTGCGCGATCAGCGCGAACAGGCGCTCGGTCTCGGCGGCGGTCAGCGTCGCTGTGGGCTCGTCCATGATGAGCAGCCGCGCGCGGCGGGCCACGGCCTTGGCGATCTCCACCAGCTGCTTCTCGGCCACGATCAGGTCACGCACGCGGCGCTCGGGCGGCACGTCCAGGCCGACCTGCGCCAGTGCCGCGGCGGTCTCGCGCGCCATCGCGGCATCGTCCAGGAACAGGCCGCGCCTCGGAACTTGAGAACCTCTTCGCCTTGCGGCTCCGATGCTGAACAACTTGGGAGCGGCCCGGCGTTGTTCGTGCCCCAGGAAGATGTTCTGCGCCACCGTCAGGTCGTCGGCCAGGTTGAATTCCTGGTGGATCAGCACGATGCCCAGCGCCTCGGCATCGCGCGGGCCCTGGAACGCGCAGTCCTGCCCGTTCACGCGGAGCGTGCCCGAGGTCGGCGCCTCGTAGCCCGACAGGATCTTCATGAGCGTGGACTTGCCCGCGCCGTTCTCGCCCAGCAGGCCGACCACGCGGCCGGGCTGCAGGCTGAAGGAGATGCCGTGCAGCACCTCGACCGGGCCGAAGGACTTGCGGATGGCGTCGAACGCGACACCGACGCTGTTGCTCATGGTGCGACTCCCCTGACACGCAAGGTTTCGCTCATGGCCAGCGCGCCCGCGCCCACCACCCCGCCCTGTGCGCCCAGCGGCGCGTACTGCACCTCCAGCTGCCGCGTGGACAGCGCCAGCGAACGCTGGTAGACGCTTTGCCGCACGGCCGCCAGGAACAGTGGCCCGATCTGCGTGATGCCGCCGCCCAGCAGCACGTGCGAGGGGTTGAAGAAGTTGACGACGGCGGCCAGCATCTGCCCGATCAGGTGGCCGGCGTGCTGGATGATGCGGTTGGCCGCGGCGTCGCCGGTGCGGCTGGCGGCGCCCACGTCCTCGGCACGCAGGCCGCCGTGCTCGGCCAGGGCCGCGGCCAGCGCAGGGCTGTCGCCGGCTTCGGCGGCCTCGGTCGCCA
>CAJYRH010000590.1 GCA_913776795.1 uncultured Pseudorhodoferax sp.
ACCAGCTCGACACTGCCGAGGTGGTTGCGCTCGGCGATGGCCTTGAGCACGGTGGCGGCCAGGTGCTGGGGATGCTGGTCGGCCAGGGCGCCCTTGCCGATCTTGCCGATGCCGCGCGGTGTACGGCAGGTGTCGATGATGTATGCGTCGGACATGGTGGTGGTCTGTGCGTTGCGAAGACCACAAGACTAGCGGCGACTGGCGCCGCCGTCATCGTCCGAAGCGACGAACCTGGGTTTACCCGGCCTGGGTCCGGCCGCGTGCCTGGACTTCCTCGCGCCGCGCGCGCAGCTGGGCTGTGTCCAGCGACCCGGCCCAGCGGCGCGAGGCGGCTTTCTCTTCCACCAGACCATCGGCCAGGCTGCCGGCGTAGCCGCCGTCGATGAGCTGCTTGTAGATCTGCACCACCTCGGGCAGCGCGCTGGCCATGTCGGCCGCCAGTGCGAAGGCCTGGGGCAGCAGTTCCTCGGGCGCGACCACGCGGTTGACCAGGCCCCAGCGCTCGGCCTGCTCGGCGCCGACGAAGTTGCCGCTGAACGACATCTCCTTCGCCCGGCCGATGCCGATCAGACGCGGCAGCTTCTGCGACAGGCCCCAGCCCGGCACCACGCCCACGCGCGCATGGGTGTCGGCGAAGCGCGCCTGGGTCGAGGCGATCAGCACGTCGCAGGCCAGCGCGAGCTCCAGCCCGCCCGTGACGGCCGCGCCGTTGATGGCGCCGATGATCGGCCGCGGGAAGCGCTGCAGCGCCAGCACCGGGTCGGCCTTGGCGTTGCCCAGCGCGTTGCCGTCGATCTCGCGCAGGTCCAGGCCGGCGCAGAAGGCCCGGCCGGCACCGGTGAGCACCAGCACACGCACGGCGGGATCGGCCGCCAGACGGTCCACGGCGTCGGCGATGGCCTGGCGCAGCGCGAGCGAGAGCGCGTTCATGGCCTGCGGCCGGTTGAGGGTGAGGCAGGCGACGCCGGGCGAGGGCGTGGACAGCTGCAGCAGTTCGTCGTTCGTGCTCATTTCGCGCGCTCCAGTGCGGCCCGCACGAGCGGCAGGTGGTCGTTGCCAAAGTACATGTCGTCTCCCAGAAAGAGGGTGGGGGTGCCGAAGCCGCCGCGCGCGATGAGTTCCTCGGTGTTGGCGCGCAGCTGGTCCTTGATCGCCGGCGTGCCGATGGCGGCCAGCAGCGCATCGGCGTCGACGCCGGCACGCTGGCAGACCTCGCGCACCACGCTGTCCTGTGAAATGTCCAGGTCGTCCCTCCAGTAGGCCTCGAAGCCCGCCTTGGCGAACGCCGGCAGCTGGCCTTGGGCGTCCAGCACCAGGCAGCCGCGCATGAGCTTCACGCTGTTGACCGGGAACACCGTGGGCGGGAAGTTGATCTGCACGCCGGTCCAGCGCGCCCAGTCCGCCAGGCTCTTGCCCAGGTAGGCCTGCTTGGACGGCACCGGCGTGCGGCGCGACTCGTAGACCGTGGGGTTCACGGTGTTGAAGACGCCGCCGACCATGAAGGGGCGCCAGCGGATCGTCGCGCCGAGTTCGGCCGCCATGGGCTGCACGTTGGTGAAGGCCAGATAGGTCCAGGGGCTGGAAATGTCGAAGAAGAATTCGATGTCAGGCATGTCAATCCTTGGTGGCTGCTGTGGTTCCGCGAAACAGGTGGCGGCGTGCGTCGTCGTTCATGGCCTTGCCGGGCCGGCCCAGTTCCTTGCCGACCGCCAGGCCGGCCTGTACCCGGGGCCGCGCACGCACCTCGGCGTACCAGCGCTTCACGTGCGGATAGTCGTCCAGGGTGAGCTGCTGCGCCTTGTGCGTCATGGCCCAGGGGAAGGTGGCGATGTCGGCGATGGAGTAGTCGCCAGCGATGTACGCGCCGGTCGAGGCCAGCTGGCGGTCGAGCACGCCGTACAGCCGGCGGACCTCGGCGCCGTAGCGGTCGATGGCGTAGGGAATCTTCTCGGCGGCGTAGAGCAGGAAGTGGCCGTTCTGCCCGGCCATGGGGCCGAGCCCGCCGACCTGCCAGTACACCCACTGCAGCACCCGGTAGCGTTCGGCCGTGGCAGCGGGCAACCACTGGCCCGCCTTCTCGGCCAGGTACTGCAGGATGGCCCCGCTCTCGAACAGCACCAGGGGCGGCCCGCCGCCCAGGGGCTCGTGGTCGACGATGGCCGGGATGCGGTTGTTCGGGCTGACGGCCAGGAAGTGCGGCGTGAACTGCGCGCCCGCGCCGATGTCGACCGGCAGCACGCGGTAGGGCAGGCCGCATTCCTCCAGCAGGATGCTGACCTTCCAGCCGTTGGGCGTCGGCCAGTAATACAGGTCGATCATGAAAAACGCTCCTCATTCGGCCGCCTTTGTAAGGGCCCCGCGCGCAGCCACGGTGTCCCGCAGGTGCCGCGGCGCGCGGAAATCATCGTTTCGGACGAGGGGCATGCCACACCTTCGCCCTAGGATCGTGCGCCAGCGGCAGCCGCAGCGCTTCGATGGCAGTGGCCATGTCCTGCCGAGCCGCAGGCAGCGCGCACGACGCCGCCCACCGAACGCGATCTTCCAGGGAGCCCGTGATGCGCCTGCGCCAGACCCAGTCCCTGCACCGTGCCGTGCAGCAGTACCCCGACCGCTTGGCGACCGTCTACAACGGC
>CAJYRH010000591.1 GCA_913776795.1 uncultured Pseudorhodoferax sp.
CATGACGGCCACGCGGTCGGCGAAGCGGCGCACCAGGTTCAGGTCGTGCGTGATCAGCAGCACGGCCATGCCGTTACTGCGCTGCAGGTCTGACAACAGATCCAGGATCTGGCCGCGCAGCGTCACGTCCAATGCCGTGGTTGGCTCGTCGGCCAGCAGCAGCGCAGGCTTGCAGGCCAGCGCCATCGCGATCATCGCGCGCTGGCGCTGGCCGCCCGACAGCTGGTGCGGGTAGGCGCCGGCGCGACGCTCGGGCTCGGGAATGCCGGTGTCGCCGAGCAATCGCACGGCCTCGCGCCAGGCCTCGCCGCGCAACAGGGCCTGCTTGAGCTGCAGCACTTCGGCGATCTGCTCGCCTACGGTGTACAGCGGGTTCAGCGCCGTCATCGGCTCCTGGAAGATCATCGCGATCTCCTGGCCGCGGATGGCGCGCAGCTCCCGTTCGGGCAGGCTCACGAGGTCGGTCCAGCCTGCGCGGCTCTGGAACAGGGCCTGGCCCGTGACCTGCGCGTCCGGCACCAGGCGCAGCAGGCTCAGCGCCGTGACGGTCTTGCCCGATCCGGATTCGCCGACCAGCGCGAGCTTCTCGCCCGGGGCCAGTGCGAAATCGACACCGTGCACCACGGCGTGGCCACCGAAGGAAACCCGCAGCTGCCTGGCGTCGAGCAACAGAGGCTGGGTCATTGGAGCACCTTTCGGCCTGCGGCGCGTCCGGCCAGGCAGGAGCCGGCTTGTCTGGCGCAAGAGGGCACCACGCTCATTTCTCGGCTTTCCGCGGATCGAGGGCGTCGCGCAGGGCGTCGCCCATGAAGGTCAGCAGCAACAAGGTGACCACCAGGACGCCAAAGGTGGACATCGAGATCCACCATGCGTCGATGTTGGCCTTCCCCTGGCTCAACAGCTCGCCCAGCGAAGGGGTGCCGGGCGGCACGCCCAGGCCGAGAAAATCCAGCGACGTCAGCGCGAGAATGGCCGCGCTCATGCGGAACGGCAGAAAGGTGACGACCGGCACCATGGAGTTGGGCAGGATGTGGCGCCACATGATCTGCATGCTGGACACGCCCAGCGCGCGGGCGGACCGCACATAATCCATCTGCCGGTTGCGCAGGAACTCGGCCCGCACGTAGTCCGACAGCCCCATCCAGCCGAACAGCGACAGCAGTACCAGCAGCAGCGAGACGCTGGGCGCGAAGATGGCGCTGAAGATGATGAGCAGGTACAGCTCGGGCATGGAGCCCCAGATCTCGATGAAGCGCTGAAATGCCAGGTCTGTCCTGCCGCCGAAGTAGCCCTGGATGGCCCCCGTCAACACGCCCAGTACCACGCCGATGGCTGTCAGGGCCAGCGCGAACAGCACACTGACCCGAAACCCGTAGACGAGCTGCGCGAGCAGGTCGCGGCCGCGGTCGTCCGTGCCGAAGAGGTTCTCGCGGGATGGCGCAGCCGGATTGGGCTGGCTTGCGAAGTAGTTCAAGGTGCGCGGGCCATAGGGGTTGGGCGCGTAGACGGCCCAGTTGTCGCCGGCCGTGATGCGCTGGCGGATGAAAGGGTCCAGGTAGTCGGCCGGCGTGTCGAAGTCGCCGCCAAAGACCTTCTCCGAATAGTCGCGCAGCACCGGGTAGTAGGTCTGGCCCTCGTAGCGCACGACGAGCGGCTTGTCGGTGGAAAGCACCTCGGCGAAGAGGCTCAGCACGACCAGCGTGCAGAACAGCACCAGGCTGTAGAAGCCCAGCCTGTTGCGGCGAAACCGCTGCCAGGCGCGGCGACCGGGCGAGACGTGGCGCAGTTCGGCCACGGGCCCAGGCGCGTCGGGCGTGGCGACGGGCGGCATGGTGCTGCTAGTCAAATTTCACCCGTGGATCGACCAGCACATAGGACAGATCGCTGAGCAGCTTGGTCACGAGGCCGATCAGCGTGAAGAAGAACAGCGTGCCCAGCACGACCGGATAGTCGCGCCGGATCACGCTCTCATAGCTCAGGAGGCCCAGCCCGTCGAGCGAGAACAGGGTCTCGATCAGCAAGGAGCCTGTAAAAAAGGCACCGATGAAGGCGGCCGGGAAGCCCGTGATGATGGGGATCAGCGCATTGCGGAACACGTGCTTCCACAACACACGGCGTTCGTCCAGTCCCTTGGCACGGGCCGTCAGCACGTATTGCTTGCGGATCTCCTCCAGAAAGGAGTTCTTGGTCAGCATGGTCGTCACGGCGAAGCTGCCCAGCACCATGGCCGTCACCGGCAGGGTGATGTGCCAGAGGTAGTCGACGATGCGCGCGCCCCAGGACAGCTGCTCCCAGTTCGACGAGACCAGCCCGCGCAGCGGAAACCACTGCAGCTGGCCGCCGAACACCACCAACAACGCCACGCCGAGCACAAAGCCCGGGATCGCATACCCCACGAGCACCAGCAGCGTCGTCACGAAGTCGAAGCGCGACCCCGCGCGCACAGCCTTGGCCACACCCAGCGGCACGGCGATCAGGTAGCTGATGAAGAAGGTCCACAAGCCCAGGCTGATGGACACCGGCATCTTCTCCTTGATCAGCTCCCACACACCCTTGCGCTGGTAGAAGCTCTGGCCCAGGTCGAATTGCGCGAAGGACTTGAGCATCTGCCAGAAGCGCTCGGGCGCAGGTTTGTCGAAACCGTAGAAGGCCCGGATCTCCTCGATGCGCTTGGGGTCCAGTCCCTGGCGGCCGCGGTAGCCGGAGCCACTGGCCGCCGCGCCCTCGCCGCCGGAATCGCGGCCCTGCAGCTGGGCGACCATCTGCTCGACCGGGCCGCCCGGCACGAACTGGATCACCACGAAGGTCAGCAACAGCACGCCGAGCAGCGTGGGCAGCATCAGCAACAGACGCTTGAGGATGTAGGCTGCCACGCGCGCAGATCTCGCTTATCGGTTGGTGTCCGACGCCCACCAGGTCGACGCGGCCCAGGTGCCGGCATCGTAGTAGGGAGGAATGGTGTCGGGAAGAACGAAGCGTTTGGGCCAGTAGCCGACCAGGAACGGGCTGCCGAAGTACTGCGGGATGGAGTAGTAGCCATGGGAGAGCACGCGGTCGAGCACGCGCATCGCCGTGGCCAATTCAGGCCGCGTGCTGGCGGCCACTACCTTGGCGACGATGGCATCAACGCCCGGGTCGGCGATGCCCCAGATATTGGACGAGCCATTGGTCCTGGCCGCCTCCGAGCCGAAGCGCTCGATCAGTTCGCCGCCCGGGGCCGAGGTGCCGGGCAGGCGGATCGTCGTCATCTCGAAGTCGAAGCTGTCCATGCGCTGCTGCGACAGCGAGAAGTCCACCGTACGGAACGTCATCTCGATGCCCAGCTTGCGCAGGCTGCCCTGCAGTGGCGTGATCACGCGGATCAGGCCGGGCTGGTCGTTGAGCAGCTCGATCGTGAAGGCCTCGCCCTTGGCATTGCGCAGCGCGCCGTCGCGGTAGGTCCAGCCGGCCTCGGCGAGCAGGCGCTGGGCCTGCCGCAGGTTCTGGCGCAGGCTGCCCGGCGGCGCGGTGCTGGGCGACACCAGCCCAGGGCCGAACACCTCGGGCCGCAGCTTGGCGCGCAGCGGTTCCATGAAGGCCACTTCGTCCGGCCCTGGCAGGCCATCGGCATGGAACTCGCTGTTCGGAAACCAACCCTGCACGCGCTGGTACAGGTTGTAGAACATCTGGCGGTTCAGCCATTCGAAGTCG
>CAJYRH010000592.1 GCA_913776795.1 uncultured Pseudorhodoferax sp.
ATGGGCGGCAAGTCGACCTACATGCGCCAGGTGGCGCTGATCGTGCTGATGGCCAGCATCGGCAGCCACGTGCCGGCCAGCAGCTGCCGGCTGGGGCCCATCGACGCGATCCACACGCGCATCGGCGCGGCAGACGACCTGGCCAATGCGCAGTCGACCTTCATGGTCGAGATGACCGAGGCCGCGCAGATTCTGCACGGCGCCACGCGCCACAGCCTGGTGCTCATGGACGAGATCGGCCGGGGCACTTCGACCTTCGACGGCCTGGCGCTGGCGAGCGGCATCGCTGCCCAGCTGCACGACCGCACCCAGGCCTTCACGCTGTTTGCCACGCACTACTTCGAGTTGACCGAGTTCCCCGCAAAGCACCATGCGGCGCAGAACGTGCACGTGAGCGCGGCCGAAGCGGGCGGCGACATCGTGTTCCTGCACGAAATCCAGGCCGGGCCGGCGAGCCGCAGCTACGGCATCCAGGTCGCGCGGCTGGCCGGCATGCCGGCGCCGGTGCTGCACCATGCGCGCCACACGCTCGAGGCGCTGGAGCAGCAGGCCAGCGAAAGCCAGGCCCAGATCGACCTGTTCGCGCCGCCGCCGGCTGCGGCCCAGGCCGAACCCGGCCCCGTAGAATCCGCGCTGGCCGGCATCGACCCCGATGCGCTGACGCCCCGCGAGGCGCTCGATGCGCTGTACCGCTTGAAGAACATCGCCCGCCGCGAACAGGCCTCCCTCGCCGCCAACAGCCCCACCCCATGACCTACTGCGTCGCCCTCAAACTCAATGCCGGACTGGTGTTCCTGTCCGACTCGCGCACCAACGCCGGTCTCGACCAGATCAGCACCTTCCGCAAGATGATCGTCTACGAGCGCGCGGACGACCGCTTCATGGTGCTGCTGTCGGCCGGCAACCTAAGCATCTCGCAATCGATCCGCGAGATCCTCCAGGTCGAGCAGCTGCGCGAGGACGAGGACAGCGAGCCCATCACGATCTGGAACGCGAAAAGCATGTTCGACGCCGCGCGCGTGCTGGGTGCCGCGGTGCGCCGCGTGTACGACCGTGATGCCGTGTCGCTGCGCCAGTCGGGCGTGGAGTTCAACGTCTCCATGATCTTCGGCGGCCAGATCAAGGGCGAGGGCATGCGGCTGTTCCAGGTCTATTCGGCCGGCAACTTCATCGAAGCCACACCCGAGACCCCGTACTTCCAGATCGGCGAATCCAAGTACGGCAAGCCTGTGCTGGACCGCGTGATCACACCCGACACGCCGCTGGACGAAGCCGCCAAGTGCGCGCTGGTGTCGATGGACTCTACGCTCAAGTCGAACCTTTCGGTGGGCCTGCCGCTGGACCTGGTGGTCTACGGTGCGGACGAGTTCCGCACCGACAAGGTGGTCTGCATCGACGAGCAGAATCCCTACTTCCGCATGCTGCACAGCAGCTGGGGCCAGAAGCTGCGCGAGGTGTTCGACAGCATCGAGCAGCCACAGTGGGGCGATGGGCCGACCGAGCTGCCGCTGATGGTGCGCGCCAGCCGCGGCAAGCCGCTGCGCAAGATCACCAACCCGGACGAGCGGCTGATCTGATGGCCGGGGCCGACGACCGCGGCCTGATCGTCTTCTCGCACGCCAACAGCTTTCCGGCCTCGACCTACCGCGTGCTGTTCGCGCAGCTGCGCGACAGGGGCTTTCGGATCGCGGCGGTCGAGAAGTACGGCCACGATCCGAAGTACCCGGTCAGCAACAACTGGCCGCACCTGGTGCAGCAGCTGGTGGACTTTGCCAGCCAGCAGACCGGGGGCCAGGATGAGAAGGCCTGGCTGGTCGGCCATTCGCTGGGCGGCTTTCTGAGCGTGATGGCAGCTGCGCGCGCCCCGCAGCTGGCGCGCGGCGTGCTGCTGATCGACTCGCCGCTGATCGGCGGCTGGCGCGCCACCACGCTGGGCCTGGCCAAGCGCACGCCACTGGTGGGCTCGGTCTCGCCGGGGCGCATCAGCCGCGCGCGGCGAAACGCCTGGCCCGATGCGGCCGCGGCGCTGGCGCATTTCCGGCACAAGAAGGCATTCGCCAGGTGGGACCCGCAGGTGCTGGCCGACTACATCGAACACGGCACGCACGACGAAGGCCATGGCGCCGAGCGCCGTCGCGTGCTCGGTTTCGACCGCGATGTCGAAACCGCCATCTACAACACCCTGCCCGACCACCTGGACCGCCTGCTGCGCCGGCATCCGCTCAAGTGCCCCGTGGCCTTCCTGGGCGGGCGCCAGTCGGCCGAGATGCGCCAGGTGGGCATGGCCATGACGGCGCGCATCGTCGGCGCCGACGGCAGGGGCGACCCAGGCCGCGTGATGATGCTGGACGGCAGCCACCTGTTCCCGATGGAGCGGCCGCTGGCCACGGCCGCGGCGATCGAGGCCTCGCTGGCCAACATGGGCGCCTAGCGGGCCTCGGGCCGTCAGCCCGGCCGGCGCATGGCCTGCGCCAGGCCGGCGCTCCCGCGCGCGTCCAGCGCGGCGGCCGCACCTTGCCGGTCGCGCAGCGCCTTGTTCTGGCTCAGCTTCGACTTGCCGACGAGCCGCGTCAGCGCGATTTCGATGCCTACGATGTTGCGCAGCAATCCGTCGATGAAGTCGGGTGCGGAGTCGCCCATGCGCCAGGGCCGCGGCTCGGCCGCCTCGTGCTTGCGCGTGAGCCGAGCCACCAGGCCGCGCACGAAGCGCTCGTCGTCGCGGATGGCGATGTGGCCGTGGGCGTGCACGACCTCGTAGTTCCAGGTCGGCACCTGGCGGTGGGCTTCGTGCTTGCTCGGGTACCAACTGGGGGAAATGTAGGCCTGCGGCCCATGGAACACCACCAGCACCGGCGTGCCCGTGGGGCAGCGCTGCCACAGCGTGTTGGCGCGCGCCACATGGGCCGTGAGCAGGCCGTGCGGGCCGGCGTGCGGATCCAACTCGAACGGAATGTGGTCGGCGTCCGGTCCGTCGGGGCCCTGGGTGACGAGCGTGCCCAACGGGTGGGACTGGATGAGGCGTTGCAGTTCGGCGGGCTCTTGTTCGGCGAAGTGGGCGGGCAGGTACATCGTGGTGGTCGGTCGATCGTGTGCGAGCAGCTTGGCACACTGCAATGTGGCGCACAACCAGCACATTGGGAAGAGCAGTCTTCCGTTCACTGGCGCGGGCCCGCTGCATCGGCCACCCGCTGTGGCGGCTGCGGGCGCCAGGTGGACCGCATGCGCCGTGCCCCCCGACGCCGCACGGCTGTCTCGTGCGGCACGTTCTCGCCGATGCCAGACCTGGATCGCTCCATGCAGGCAACAGGCTGCGCGAACTGCGCCGCACGGAAGGGGTGTCGCGTCGCTCGGCCCGGCGGTGGTCGACCAGGTTGTCCCATGGCGCAAGCTGCTGGTCGACCGTGCTCAGCACCGCGCTGCGAACCAGTCCCTGCGCGACCACGATGGTCAGGGTGCCGACCTTGTCGTCGCGGATCCGGTATTCGTCGTGGTTTCCCTGGTCGACCATCCGCATCGCGCCACCGCGGGTTTGCCGGTCGTCGGCCGTGAGCTTGCTGGTCTGTGTCTGTGTGATGGAAGCGGTGCCCGCCGGGCTGCCGCCCACGGTGCGGGTCGCCCTGCGCCACGTGCGTGCGGATCGCTCGGTCCGACCGCGATGCAAGCGCGGATCTGCGGGCGATTTCTGATCCTCCGCAGGCGCCGCCATTTCTTGGCTCCCTGCCGGGGCCAGGCATGGGATCTGCCGCTACCTTTTGCGGCATGACCGGCGCGCCGCCTTGTCAGAACAGGCTGGCCGCGATGTTGATGCTGAACGCCAGGATGGTCGCGTTGAACGCAAAGGACAACAGGGTCTGAAGCAGCACCACGCGCCGCATGCTCGGTGTGTCGACGCTCACGTCAGAGGTCTGGGAGGCCACGGCGATGGTGAACGAAAAGTACGCGAAGTCGCCGTAGTTGGGCTTGAAGTTCGGGTCGCCGTCGGGAAACCTCAGGCCGCCGCCGCGTGCGCGGTAATAGACGCTGGCATAGGTCAGCGCGAACACCATGGGCAGCAGCGCCCAGGCTCCCACGACCGTCGTCAAGGCCAGCACCACGTGCGGCCAGGCGTGCGGCACGCCCGGCACCTTGGCGGCCGACAGTTCGAACACCACGCCCACCAGACTCACCACGCAAGCCA
>CAJYRH010000593.1 GCA_913776795.1 uncultured Pseudorhodoferax sp.
AACACCACGCGCCTGCGGTGTTCGACACCGCGGACTTGCCAGGGATGCCAGTACCGCATCCAGCGAAAAAGGGCGCGCACCGCTGGTGCGCGCCCTTACGTTCGGATCTGGGGCGGGCGGTGCTTAAGGACGCACGGCCAGCGTGTTGCGCACATCGCGCACGCCCTTGACGCCACGCGCCAGACGCTCGGCCTGGGCGCGCTCCGTGGCGGACTTGGCAAAGCCCGACAGGTTGACCGTACCATTCAGGGTCTGGACGTTGATGGCACCAGCGTCGACGGTCTTGTCTTCCACGAACTTCGCCTTCACGGCGGTCGTGATGGCAGCATCGTCGACATAGGCGCCGACAGATTGCTGGTCGCGCACGACGGCACAACCGGTGATGGTTGCGACGCTCAGGACAGCCGCAAGGGCCAGGGTGACGGGACGAAGGGCATTGGATGTGCGCATGGGGAACTCCTGTGGTTTGTTGTGGTGCTGAAAGATGGCGGCGACAGGCTGCACGAGGCTTGTCGCACGGGTCACGCGGCGTCCGCGCGCCGGCCAGGCGCCAGCGTTGCGTCCGTGCGTGCTTCCTCCTCACGAGGATCGGTGGAGTCGACCTGCGGTGCAGCGACGAACGAGCGTGCCGTTGCCTTCAGGTCGGACGATTTCATGAGCGCGAAAAGTACGCCGGTCAGTGGCAACAGATGCCACGTGCGCAGCAGCGCCAGTGCCGCACCGGTGCCGGCGGCAACGCCGACAAGCCGGTAGGGCTTGTCCTGGGCATAGTCCTGCAACGCAGGCCGGGCGAAGTCCACGGCGTTGTGGATCGGGTGCGAGTGCCACCACACACGTGCGGCACGGCGCATGCGCGGCAACATACCCTGCTGGGCCGCAGCTGCCGGATCTTCGGCAGGCAGGCCGGGACGGCGGCGACGTTCCAGCTGACGCGCCAGTGCGTCACGCGTGGCTTCCAGGCGCTGTCGCGCCGTCAACCCCGCGGCGAGTTCAATGTTGTCCATGGCGGGCTTCTCCAGCACTGCGCAACAGGCCGACGTCGGCTGCCATCTGACGGCGCAATTCGGCAAAACGTTCTCCGGGCGCAGGCCGCCGGCTGGCCAGCAAGGCAGCCAGCGTGACGATGAGCGCGGCGCCGGGTACTCCTGCGAGCACCCAATGGAACTGGCCATGGAACAAGCCCAGCATGAGTGCGATGCCGGCCAGCAGGATGAACAGCAAGCCGAACACGCCGGCAACAGCGAGCGCCACCACGCGCACCTTCAGATCGCGTCCCGTAGCAGCTGCCTCTTCGCCGACGAGCGCCAGATAGGCCGAGAAATGGTCCACGACCAGATCAGGCCGTGAAACCACCGTAGAAAAGATCGGGTGCAGCATCGTTCGTCGTGGGTGCGGTGATGACGGCAGGCCGCACTCAATACTGGCGGTGGGCGTTCTTTTCGCGGCGCTTGCGTGAAGCTGCAGACAACAGCAATGCCGCGACCACTGCACCTGCTGCCGCTGCGATGAGCACGGCACGCACCGGCTGGTCGGCCACATAGCGCTCGGTCGCGGCAGCGTACTCGCGCAGCGACTGTTGTGCCCTGGCGCGGGACTGAGCTGCCAGGTCGATGCCGCGATGCGCGAGTCTCTGAGCGCTGTCGGCGAAGTCCTCGATCGCCGGATCGATGCGACTGCGGGCCCGGCGCACGGCGCTGTCGGCACCTTCCAGTGCGTGGTGGGCCAGGTCGCGCGTCGACTCCACCGCTTCATGGGCGGACTGGATCACGCGATCGGAAAGCTGGCGGGTGAGTTGGTCAGCTTCGCGTGAGAGGCCGTTGTGCGTGCGGATGTTCATGGGTTGTCCTTGTGATCGTTCGAAAGAGAGCGGGCGTAGGTGGCAGCCAGCAAGCCCAGGTGCGAGGGAAGACGGGAAAGGCTGGCCGAATCGGGTCAGTTGCGGCGAACCATGCTCGCCACGAAGCCGACGATGGCCATGATGGCGAAGATAAAGAACAGGATCTTTGCGATCTCGACAGCGCCTGCAGCGATTCCGCCAAAGCCGAAGACGGCGGCGATCAACGCAATGACCAGGAAGACGACCGAGTAGTGCAGCATGACGTGCTCCTTGTGCTGTTGTCCAAGACCATCGTTGTGGTCTGGCCGCAAGCGTACGGGCTGGGCGTGTGGGTGCCGATCGGCAACCAACGGCTCGCGTCGTCGGTTGCGGTGCGCTGGCTGCGTAGGAAGCGGCCGACCCATCCGGCGCGGCGGCGCCCTCAGGTCATTCAGGCGTCGACGCGGGGCGCCTGTGCGCGGGCGGGCAGCGTGGCCACAATGCGTGTGCCCTGGCCTACCGCTGAAGTGATCTCCAGTTTGCCGCCAGCGGCCTCGACGCGGTGGCGCATGCCGGCCAGACCATGGCTGGCGGCTGGTGCCGTGCGGGTGGTGTCAAAGCCTTCGCCATCGTCCTCGACGGCCACCGTCACGTGGTCACCGTCGTGATGCACGCTCACTTGTACATGCCGGGCGCGCGCGTACTTGCCAATGTTGGTCAGCGACTCCTGCACCAGGCGGTAGACGGTCAGCTGTGCAGCCTCGTCGAGTTCGACCGGTTCCAGATTGGTCGTGACCGACAGCACCGAGCGCTCGCCAAACTCGCGCGACAGGATCTCCAGCGAGGTGACCAGGCCAAGGTTGGTCAGCGAGGAGGGGCGCAGGTCCTCGATGATGCGGCGCTTGAGCGCGATGCCGCTGTTGAGCGTGTCCGTCAGATGCTGGATGCGCTGTTGCGCGTCGGGCGAGTCCGCTCCAAGGCGCGACTTGAGCCGCGCCACGTCGAGCTTGGCCGCCGTCAGCAGCGCACCGAGCTCGTCGTGCAGTTCGCGCGCGAGGTGGCCGCGTTCACGTTCGCGCACCTCCTGCAGATGGGTGGCCAGCTCGGCCAGGCTGGCTGTGCGCTCCTTGACCTGCTGGCCAAGCAGGTCCCGCTCGCGCTGCAAGTCCTCCTGTACGCGCTGATCCACGGCCTGCAGCCGCCGCGTCTGGCGCAGGTACATGTAGAAGGCCAGCAGGCCGACCATGGCAACCAGCGCGATACCGATGCGTGAAAGCTGCAGCGCCTGCGTGATCTGTGCCTCGCCCGCGGCCTGGCGCAGCAGCGCGGCCTGCAGCAGCTGGGACGACTGCTCGCGGATGGCGTTCATGTGCTCCTGCCCCACGTCGGTGCTGAGAACGAATTTCCACGCGTCCTCGTGGCCCTGCTTGCGCAGCCGCACGCTGACGTCCATTTCGGCGAGCTTGCGCTGGACGTTGCGCGACAGCTCGGCGAAAAGATCAAGTTCGCGCGGATGCTGCAGGTACAGACCGCGCAACTCGTCCAGGTTCTGGGCAATGACGGAGGTCGCGCTCTGGTAGGGCTCGAGATAACGCGCATCGCCGGTCAACAGGTAGCCGCGCTGGCCGGTCTCGGCATCCAGCATGTGCTGCAGCAGCTGCGTGACGCCAGCGCGCGTCTGTTGAACCTGTGCCATGCTGGACAGGGCGGCCATCGAGCGGCTGTGCCCGGTCTCGTTGATGGCAATCAGCACGGCCGCCGCCAGCAGCGCCAGCGGCAGGCTGATCGCCATGGCTGGAATGGAAAACCAGCGCGGACGTGCGAAGCGCAGCACGCGTCAGCTCCCCGCGCTCACGCGCGCGAGGAGTGCTCGACGCAAAAATCGATCAATGCATCGATCTCGTTGGATTTGTCGAACACCGCGTCCACCCCCAACTGGGCGCAGCGCTTGCGGATGTCGGGGGTGGCGTAATTGGAGAGCACCACCACCTTCTGGTTGGCGGTCCTGTCCTTGCAGGCGTGCAGGATGCCCAGGCCGCTGCCTTGCTTGAGGAATAGATCGACGATGGCAAGATCCCATTGCTTGCCGTTCTCGGTGAGCCAGGCCTTGCCTTCGTTTTCGGTCTCTGCACTGCCCACGGCCAGGATGTTCGCCAGTTCCTCCAGCGTCGCGATCAGGTTTTCGCGGATGGTGGGGTTGTCTTCGACGATGTAGGTTCTGAGCGCCACGGTGGTTCGAATTCAGGCCGCGCCAGCAAGAAGTGCCGACGCTCCGGAGATTGTGCCAGCGCGACCTCGCCAGGCACGTAGGAAGTTGCCTACACATGCTGCATTTGGGCCCCGAGTATACACCCGGAGGCATCACACACGGCCGATGATGGAGGCGGTCGCCATCAGTTCCTCGAGCAGTGCCAACGAGACTTTGCCTGAAACGGCATACGGATCGAGCTCCGCCTTCTCGGAATACTTGAGCAGGATGGAATGGTTGAGCCGGCTCAGGTTGACCTGACCCATGGTCCAGCCACCAAATCGCCGCTCGGTGATTTCCTCGAAGTGCAGAAGCGCGACATCCTGGTGGCGCGGATCCCTCTGGATGTGGCCGAACAGCTCGCTCACCGCCATGCGGCCGCCCTCGATCGCTTGCAAAAAGATGCCGCCGCCATAGCACAGGATGCCAGTGATGCCGCAACTGGGGTTGTGTTCGCGGGCCTGGGTCAGAATGGCCTCGATGGCGCCGGGGCTGGTGTCCACGGCGCGGCTGGCGTAAAGCAGACGGACAAGCATGGGCGGCCTTCAGGACTTGCGTTGGGGAATCAGCGCGAGAAATTCGCGACGAAGGTTCGGATCCTTGAGGAACACGCCGCGCATGACCGAGTTGATCATCTTGCTGTCCATGTCTTTCACACCGCGCCACGCCATGCAGTAGTGGCTCGCCTCCATCACGATGGCCAGGCCATCGGGTTGCGTCTTGTCCATGATCAGGTCAGCCAGCTGGACGACGGCTTCCTCCTGGATCTGCGGACGGCCCATGATCCACTCGGCGAGTCGCGCATACTTCGACAGGCCGATCACGTTGGTGTGCTCGTTCGGCATCACGCCGATCCAGATGCGCCCGATCACTGGGCAGAAGTGGTGCGAGCAGGCGCTGCGCACCGTGATCGGGCCGACGATCATCAGCTCGTTCAGATGCTCGGCGTTCGGGAACTCGGTGATGCTGGGAGGCTTGACGTAGCGGCCCCTGAACACCTCGTTGACATACATCTTGGCCACGCGGCGCGCGGTGTTGTCGGTGTTGTGGTCCCGCTCGGTATCGATGACCAGGCTGGACAGCACGCCTTCCATCTTGCCAGTGACCTCGTCGAGCAGCGCCTCCAGCTCGCCCGGTTCGATGAACTCGGCGATGTTGTCGTTGGCGTTGAATCGCTTCTTTGCGGCGTTCAGGCGTTCGCGGATCTTGACCGAAACGGGGGTGCCCTCGTCGTCGGTGGCGGTGGTGTTCAGCGCTGCTGCGCCTGGCGAGTGCATGAGCATCGCGGGATATTAACCCAGGGCATCCCGTGCCGTGGGTGACGATATGGGCCCCATCGCGTGCAGCAGGTTCTCGAGTTCGGCCAGCGTGCCAGCCTCGTGGATCGGCTTGTCGTCGCGGATGCGCAGCA
>CAJYRH010000594.1 GCA_913776795.1 uncultured Pseudorhodoferax sp.
CACCCAGTCCGGCAGCCAGCTCGGGCCAGGCTGGCGCTTGCAGGTGGTGTACGTGGCATCCTGCAGCACGGAGCGTTTGTCGTCGATGAAGTCGGCGCGGCTGGCCTGGCCGTGGGCACCGGCACGCAGCAGCTGGTAGCGCGGGCTTTGGAAGAAGCCCTCGAACGCGTCGACCTTGAGTTCCAGCGCCGGGCCCTCGTAGACGTCGCCCGCGCGGTTGATGCGCACGCTCCCCTGGGCCTTGGCCAGATCGGTCGCCTGGTCGTATTCGAGCCGGTCGGCCTGGATCATGGTGTCGCCGCGGCGCATCATGGCGTCGCCCTCGATCACGGTCTCCAGGTCGGGCCGGCCCGAGGTGCGCTGGCCGAAGAAGAAGGTCGGCAGCTGCTTGCGCAGCTCGCCCGGCACCTGTTCCGCAAGCTGGTCGGTGGGCTTGAGCCGCAAGGGAGCCGCGTCCGTGGCGGCCTGCGCGCGCGCACCATCGGCCGACAGCAGCAGCGCCAGGGCAGCGACCGCGCCAGCAGCGTGGCACAGGGCGAAGCCGCCGACGGAAGAACGCTCGGGCGGGACGGATTGTGCGGGAGGCATCGAAGAGATCAGGGACGGTCCGGGCATCCGGGGCAGTCTAGCGTTGGACGAAGGGGCGGGCCTGAAGCCGCCACCAGCCCCGGGGCTTGCCGGCAAGCCGGTTTGTAGAATCGATTATCCATGAGCCAGAAGACCGAACCAACCGGCGTGCCCGGCCTGCAGACGCCGCCAGCCGTGGCCTGGTCCGACCCGCAGCGCGAAGCCGCGTTCCAGGATTGGCTGGCCGCCATCGCACCGCGCCACCACCTCGTCCCCGCGACGCTGCAGCCGGCCTCGGCCGACGCAAGCTTTCGCCGCTACCTGCGCATCGCCACCGCCGAGGGCGGCAGCCGCATCGTCATGGATGCACCGCCGGACAAGGAGAACACCGAACCCTTCGTCCGTGTCGCCGCCCTGCTGCGCGAGGCCGGACTGACCGTGCCCGAGGTGCTCGAATGGGAGCAGCCCAGCGGCTTCCTCCTGCTGTCCGACCTCGGCACCCAGACCATGATGCAGGGCATGGACCGCAGCAGCGCCGCGGCCAACGCCGGCCGCTACCGCCAGGCCATCGACGCGCTGATCGCCTGGCAGCTGGCCTCGCGCCCCGGCGTCCTGCCGGCCTACGACGAGTCCGTGCTGCGCCGCGAACTGGCGCTGTTCCCCGACTGGTACCTCGCCAGGCACCGCGGGGTGGTGCTGGACGATGCCCAGCGCACCACGCTGGAGCAAGCCTTCACCGCCATCGTGGGCGAGAACCTGGCCGCGCCCAGCGTCTACGTGCACCGGGACTTCATGCCGCGCAACCTGATGCTGCTGCCCGGCGACGCCACGCGCCTCGGGGTGCTGGACTTCCAGGACGCGCTGTATGGCCCCATCACTTACGACATTGCCAGCCTCCTGCGCGATGCCTTCCTGAGCTGGGACGAGGATTTCGTGCTCGACATCACGGTGCGCTACTGGCAGGAAGCCCGGAAGGCCGGCCTGCTGGGCGAAGGCAGCCCCTCGGGCTGGGGCGACGACTTCGGCGCCTTCTACCGCGCCGTGGAATGGATGGGCCTGCAGCGGCACCTCAAGGTGGCCGGCATCTTCGCGCGGCTCACACTGCGCGACGGCAAGCCGCAGTACCTGGCGGATGCGCCGCGCTTCATCGCCTACATCCGTGCGACGGCCGGGCGCTACCGCGAGCTCGCGCCACTGCTGCGTCTGATCGACCAGATCGAGGGCACCGAGCCCGTCACGGGCTTTGCCTACGGCCGGATGTAGCCGGCCGCCGATGCCCCGCATCCACTGCGCCTGTGCGCTGGCCAGCGGCCAGGCGCTCGTTCTCCCCCCCGGCGCGGCGCGGCATGTGCAAGTGCTGCGCCTGCAGCCCGGCGATGCGCTGACGTTGTTCAACGGCGAGGGCGGCGAATTCGAAGCCAGCGTCACGCAGATGGGCCGCAGCGACGTGCAGGTCGTGGTCGGCTTGCACCACGCCGTCGAGCGCGAGACGGCCCAGGCCGTGCACCTGGCCGTGGTGATGCCGGCCAACGACCGCATGGACTGGCTGGTCGAGAAGGCCACCGAACTCGGCGCGGCCAGCGTGCAGCCCCTAGTGTCGGCGCGCAGCGTGCTGCGCCTGCAGGGCGATCGCGCCGCCAAGAAGGCCGCCCACTGGCAGGCCGTGGCCGTGGCCGCCAGCGAGCAGTGCGGGCGCAACCGCGTGCCGCACGTGCATCCGGTGGCCGAGCTGGCGTCCTGGCTGTCCCGTGCGCCAGCCGATGGTGCCGGCATGCGGCTGCTGCTGTCGTTGCGCGAGGGCGCGCGCACGCTGCGGCAGCTCGCCCCGGCCGGCGCCCTCACCCTGCTCAACGGCCCGGAGGGCGGCCTCACGGCCGAAGAGGAAGCGCAGGCCATCGCTGCCGGCTTCGCCCCCTTGACGCTGGGCCCGCGCGTGCTGCGCGCCGAAACCGCCCCCCTGGCCGCCCTCGCTGCGCTGCAGGGCTGACCGCCCCGCCATGAACCGCAACCTCTGGCTGCTCGCCCTGTGCCAGGCGCTGTTCCTGGTCAACAACGTGACCTTCATCGCCATCAACGGCCTGGTCGGCTGGTCCCTGGCGCCGCTGGGCTGGATGGCGACGCTGCCCGTCATGGGCTATGTGGTGGGCGGCGCCTTGAGCACCGGCCTGGTGGCGCGCACGCAGCGGCGCTGGGGCCGCAAGCGCTCCTTCCTGCTGGGCCTGGCGGTCGCCTTCGGCTCAGCCCTGCTGTGCCTGCACGCCGTGCTGGCGCGCGACTTCTGGCTGCTGTGCAGCGCCACCGTCGTGGCCGGCTACTACAACGCCAATGCCAGCCTGTACCGCTTCGCCGCGGCCGAACTGGCGCAGGCGCCGCAGCGCGAGAAGGCCGTCTCGCTGGTCATGGCAGGCGGCCTGCTGGGTGGCATCGTCGGGCCGAACCTCGCCAATGCCACGCGCGGGCTATTCGAGGTGCCGTTCGCAGGCGCCTACGTGGCGTTGGCCGTGGCCGCCCTGGTGTCGGCCGCGCTGCTGGCCGGCATCCGCTTTCCGCCCATGCCCACGGCACAGCAGGCCGATGGCGGCCGGCCGCTCGGGCAGATCGTGCGCCAGCCCGTGTTCATCGTCGCGGCGCTGGCCGGCTCGCTGGGCTACGGCGTCATGAACCTGCTGATGGCCGCCACGCCGATCGCCATGCAGCAGTGCGGGCTGCCCTTCTCCGCCGCGGCGCTGGTGCTGGAATGGCACGTGATCGGCATGTTCGCGCCGGGCTTCTTCACGGGCCACCTGATCAAGCGCTTCGGCGCGCTGTCCATCATGGCGGTGGGCCTGGCACTGAACCTCGGCTGCATCGCCATGGCCTTGTCGGGCGTGGAACTGCACCACTTCCTCGTGGCGCTGTTCGTGCTCGGCGTGGGCTGGAACTTCCTGTTCACGGGCGCCACCACGCTGTCCCTGCAGGCCTACACCCCGGCGGAGAAGGACAAGGCGCAGGCGGTGCTGAACTTCTGCATGTTCGCCACGCTGGCGCTGACATCCTTCGCCTCGGGCCTGCTGGTGACCACGCGCGGGTGGACGCTGCTGAACTACGGCTCACTCGTGCCGGTGGCGCTCACGGCCGCCGGCCTGCTGTGGCTCGCACTGCGCCACCGTGCGCCGCCGCGCGCCGCCTGACGCTCAGTTGCCCGCCGTGCGGGCCAGCAGGTCCTGCGGGTCCAGCGACTGCAGCAACACCTTGGAATTGCCATGCCGGTCGTTCGCCTGCACGTCCAGCAGGCCGTCCACACGCGGCGAGATGTGCTGAAAGCTGTCGGGCACCGCGTGGATCTGCGCCTCGGCCACGTCCAGCATGGTCAGCACGTCGTCCACGCGCAGGCCCAGCACCGGGCGCGCGGGCTGCGCCGGATCGCGCAGCACCAGCACCACGCCATCGCCCTCGCGCGCCGGCTGCGCCACGCCGAACAGGCGGCGCGCGCACAGCACGGGCACCAGCGGCGCCTCGCCGTTCACGCGCACCTGCAGCAGGCCCAGCGCCGCGCCGCGGCGCTCCGGCGTGCTGACCAGGCCTTCGCTGGACACGGCCTCCAGCAGCGACCGCACCGGCAGGGTGTAGCGCCCCTGGCCCACCTGGAATACCGCCACCATGCGCACGGGTGCCCCCGGCACCGGCGCCAGCACGAGATCCTGGTCGCCCAGGTTCACGCGGCGCGCCTCCGGCTTGCCCAGCGGCAATCCGACCAGCGCCCGCATGCCGTTCTGGTAGCCGTCGCTGCGCTTGAACTCGCGGTAGCCGCTGGCGCGCAGGCTGGTGCAGGCGTAGGTGACGCCATCGACCTCGACCAGGCCATCGCCATCCAGCGCCGCGATGGCGCCGAGTTGCAGCTCGGGGGCACTCAAGGCCATGGCCCGGCCCTCGGCATCGACGAAGGCGGCGAAGCCGCTGCGTTCGCCCAGCACGTCGCGCAGGATGGCCTGGAACTCGCGCGCCGCGTGGAACACGATGGCGATGCCGCCCAGCAGGGCGCCCTGGCCCGGTGCCCGCACGGCCGCCAGGTAGGTGTAGGTCGGTCCCTCCGCGTGCAGCGGCGTGTCGGCGAAGTCGCTTACCGCGTACTGCTGGTGGCCACGCAAGGTCTTCACGGCCGACACCCAGGCGGCCGGCACCTCCAGCCTTGCCAGCTCGGGCTGCTCGGCCGCGTGCGAGGCGCCGCGGATGCGCCCCGCCGGATCGAACACGACGAGCCGGCTGTACACCGTGTACAAGCTGTTCACGTGGTCCAGCACCGTGCTCAGCGCCTCCCAGGACGGCGCGCCGGCCGGCGCCGCCAGGCCCTGTTGCAGCGCCGGCGACAGCGCCCACCAGCGGCAGTCGTTGGCGCGCTCGTAGAGGTTGCGGTCCAGGATGTCGGCAGCCAGCCGGGCCAGCTCGCGCGACTGCCGGCGCGCACGCCACAGCGAGGTCTGGGCCAATTCGTCCAGCGCCATGTCCACGCGCCGGCGCGTGCGCAGGCTGGCCTGGTTGATCTGCGTGAGCACGGCCTTGAGCCGCAGCGCGTCGCCGTCCAGGTGCCCGGCCATGAGCTGGCCATTCCACACCACGCGGCGCAGCGCGCGGTTGATCGCATCGGCGTCCTTGCGGATCGCCATCAGCGAGGGCGCGTTCTCCGGCACCACGGCCTGCAGCGGCGTGCCGGCCTCCGCCCCGCCAGTGTGGCGGAAGGCGGTCAGCAGCGAGACCATGGCCTGGGCCCGCCAGGGCGGCCCCATGTAGCCCTGGTAGCCCCGGCTGGCCGAACACACCGCCAGGTACTCGCGTCCGGCGAAGGTGGTCAACCGCACGCCGTCGGGCGCCACCGGCACCAGCCGGGCGCCGGTCGGCACGTGGGCCTCGTCGTTGGTGGCCAGCACGCGGCGGTCCTCGTCCAACAGCACGATGGCCACCTCCTGGCGGTTGTCCACCATGCTGGCGAAGATCTGCTGCATCTCGTCGGCGAAGCGAAAGCGCAGCACCAGCACACCCAGCACCGCCCCGTGCCGGCTCAGGATACGGTGTGCGTACAGCAGCGCGGCCTGGCCGCTGGGCTGCAGGTCGCTGGCGCCGTAGCGCTCCACGTGCGCGGGCGCGGCCAGCGCCTGGGGCACGAGCGGCTCGGCGCTGCGGTCCAGCGACGCGCCGCTGTCCAGCCGGGCCAGCACCTCGCCGGACGGCGCCAGCAGCACGATGTCGTCGTAGACGGTGTACTTGGCCTGGTATTCCGCCAGCCGCGCCACCATCGCCGGCTGGGCCGCCGCCCGTGCCTCGGGCGCCAGCGCGCAGAAGTCGCGCACCACGTCGTCGGTGGCCAGGAAGCCCACATCGGCCGTGCGCTCGAACAGGTTGCGCACCAGGATGTCGATCGAGCATTGCGCCTGCGCCTGCAGTTCGTCGCCCAGCGAGGCCCGGTTCTCCTCGGCGATCTGGCGGATCAGCCGGCCCTGCAGTTCCTCGAAGCGCTCGCGTGTGGCGATCAGCGTGGGCAGGATGGGCGCCACCTCCACCGGACAGCTGATGGCCGCCGCCGCCTCGATCATGCGCCAGATGGTGCCCAGCTCACGCAGTTCGCGTTCGGCCAGCTGCACGCGGTGCATGTGGGCACTGATGTCCTCCGAAGCCTGCATGCCGCCTCCTGTGTGAAGTCGTTGCGCCGGGTGGCGGCGGGGTGCATGCAAGAGGCAGGCCAGTCGGCAGGCGCGGCGGCCGCCTTCGCGCCAGCTGTCACAGACTCCCGCCGTCGCGCGTCTTGGAAGGGATTGGCCGGGCCTGCCGCCGGCCGTCGCTTCTTCAACGCACACGAAAGGAATGCAGCGTATGCAGCGCGCAAATTGGTTCGCCGTCTCGCCCGAAGGTGCCAAGGCCGTGGGCGGCCTTCACCACTTCGTCACGACCGGGACGGGCCTGCCGGGCCGACTGGTCCACCTCGTCTTCCTCCGGGTCTCGCAGCTCAACGGCTGCGCGCACTGCATCGACATCCACACGCGCGATCTGATCCAGGAAGGCATGTCGGTCGACAAGATCGTGCTCGTCCCCGTGTGGCACGAAGCCGCCTACCTGTTCACCGCGCAGGAGCGCGCCGCGCTGGCCTGGTCCGAGGAAGTGACCCGCGTCAGCGAGACGCACGCATCCGACGAGGCCTACGCAGCCGCTGCGGCGGCCTTCGGAGAAAAGGACCTGGTGGATTTGACGCTGGCCATCGCCGCCATGAACGCCATCAACCGGATGGGGATCAGCTTCCGGCTGAAGCCACGGGCCAGGGCCTGAACCCGCGGCACGCGCAGGCGTGCGGGCGCTGCCGGGTGCCGCGGACGTGAATTGGTTGCACATGCATACAAACGAGGGCCGCACAATGCCCACCCTTTCCTTCACCTCTGCGAGGCAACCATGGGCCTTCTCGATTCCGTGCTCGGTTCCGTCCTGAACGGCGGCCAGTCCCCCCAGCAACCCGGCGCGAATGCGGAGGGTGGCCTGGGCGGCATCCTCGGCGCGCTGGCCAGCAACCCGCAGTTGCTGCAGGTGCTCATGGGCCTGCTGATGGGCGGCCAGGGCCGTTCGGGCCAGGCGCAGGGCGGTCCGCTGGGCGGGCTGGTCGAACAGTTCAACCAGGCCGGCCTGGGCGACGTGCTGGGCTCGTGGATCGGCACCGGCCAGAACCGCCCGGTCTCGGCCGACCAGCTCGGCCAGGTGTTCGGCCAGGACCGGCTTTCCGAGCTGGGCTCGCAGCTGGGCATGGGCGGCGGCGACCTGGCCAGCCAGCTGTCGCAGATCCTGCCCGGCCTGGTCGACCAGATGACGCCGCAGGGCCAGCTGCCGGAGCCCGGCGCGGCCGGCGGCAACGAAGGCCTGTTCGGCATGCTGGAGGCGTTCGGCCAGCGCCGCTGACCCGACCCACCGGTCCACGGCCGCCCGCGCACCCGCGCCGGGCGGCTTTTTTTCGCCCGCTCAGGCGGCAGGAAAGGCCGCGATCACCTGCGCCACCGCGGCCGTGAGTCGCTTGGCATAGGGCACGTGCAGGAATTCGTTGGGCCCATGCGCGTTGCTCTTGGGGCCCAGCACGCCGCAGACCATCATCTGCGCCTGCGGGAAGCCGGCCGACAGCATGTTCATGAGCGGGATCGTGCCGCCCTGGCCGATGTAGCCGCAGGGCGCGTCGAACTGCGCCTGCGAGGCCGCGTTGAGCGCGTTCTCGAACCAGGGCGCGGTGGGCGGTGCGTTCCAGCCGGTGGCGCCGCCACCGCCCTGGAAGGTCACGCGGGCCTGGTAGGGCGCGTTGTCTTCGAGCAGGGTCTTGAGCTCCTGCACGGCCCGCGCCGCATCGACCAGAGGCGGCAGCCGCAGCGAGAGCTTGAACGCGGTGTAGGGCCGCAGCACGTTGCCGGCGTCGCGCATCTCCGGGAAGCCATCGGCCCCGGTCACCGACAGCGTGGGCAGCCAGGTGCGGTTCAGCAGCGCCTGCACCGGGTCGGTGGTGGTGGGCAATGCCGTCTGCACGGCGCCGCCGCAGTCGTAGTGCGCCCAGGGGAAGCGCTTGTAGATCTCGTCGCCCAGGATGGCGGCCGTGGCCCGCGCCTGGGCCAGCCGCTCGGCCGGCACCTCGCAATGGAAGCTGGCCGGCAGCAGGCGGCCGGTGGCGCTGTCCTCGAGCCGGTCGAGCACCTGGCGCATGATGCGAAAGCTCGACGGCACCAGGCCCGAGGCATCGCCCGAGTGCACGCCCTCGGTCAGCACCTCGACCTTGAGCACGCCGCCGGCCAGGCCGCGCAGGCTGGTGGTGAGCCAGAGCTGGTCGTAGTTCCCGGCGCCCGAATCCAGGCAGACCACCAGCGCCACGTCGCCCAGGCGCGGGCGCAGTGCGTCC
>CAJYRH010000595.1 GCA_913776795.1 uncultured Pseudorhodoferax sp.
AGCAGGTTGCCGGCCTGGTCGACCAGGCTCACGCGCTGCACGTCCAGGCTGGCCACGCTGCCGGCCACCATGTTGACGATGGCGGCGATCTGCTCGGGCGCCAGCTTGCGGCCGGGCTTGAGCGCCAGCACCACCGAGGCCGAGGCCTTCTCGCCATCGCCCAGCACGAAGGAGGTGGAGCGGGGCATGGACAGGTGCACGCGCGCCGATTCCACCGCGTCCAGCGTCCGGATGCTCTGCGCCAGCTCGCCCTCCAGGCCGCGCCGGAAACGCACGTCCTGCACGAACTGGCTCACGCCCAGCGGGTCGCTCTTGTCCATGAGCTCCAAGCCGGCCGGCAGCTGGGCGGTGACGCCCCTGGCGGCCAGCAGCATGCGCACCCGGCCGAGCTGGCTGCCCGGCACCAGCACCTGGCCGCTGTCGGGGTGCAGGCGGTAGGGCACGCCCTCGGCATCGAGCACGGCCATCATGTCGGAGGCGGCGATGCGCTCGCGCGCGCCGAACACGGGCTTGTAGGCGGCCTCGTCGCGCCACAGCAGCATCATGACCACGGCCGTGACGCCAATGGCCAACAGAAGGATGGGCACGAGCGAGCGCGCGAGGCCGGGCGGCAACGCCGGCATGCCCGCGCTGCGCAGGTTCTGGACTCCGGCTTTCAGGGAGGCGATCACGTGGCGGTCCCGCGGATCAGATCGGCAGCTTGACCAGGTCCTCGACCGCGGTCACGACCTTGTTGCGCACCTGCATGAGCATGGAGAACGAGAGGCTGGCCTGCTGGCTGGAGAGCATGGCGCCGACCAGGTCGTCGCTCTGGCCGCTGTCCACGGCGGCCATCTGCCGGCCGGCGGCGTGGTCCTGGGCGTTCACGCTGTCGACGGCGTCGCGCATCCGCTGGGCGAAGCCGCCTGCGGCCATGGGTTCCGGGCCATCGTAGGGCGCCCGTGCCAGGACGGTGTTGAGGTTCGCGGCCTGGCTCCTGATCTGGGCCAGGTTCGCAGCGATGGCGAGGTCCATGTTGTTTGCCATGACGCATTTCCTCACTGTTGCGTTGGACTCAATCATCAAATGTTGAGTATTTCGCACCATCATAAATCCAAAGTTGGCGTTTCTGTGATTTATGCGCACTTCAATTTGAAAAGTTTTCGCGAATGATGCGGCTGTGTGATTGAAATCAATGACTTACTGCAGTTTGTTGAAGCAAAGGTAGGATGACGCCACCGCGATCCACGGCCTTCTGTGGATCTGCGCGCAACAGGGGGTGATGCGTGGACTGGAGCAAGTGGATGGGAGGTGCACTGCTGGTCGCTGCGGCTGGCGTGCTGTTGCTGATCGCCGTGGTGCGCGTGCGCGAGGCACGCAAGGCGCTGCAGGAGGCGCGCGCGGCCCTGACGGCGCGCAACCAGTTCCTGGGCATGATGGCCCACGAGATGCTGACCCCGCTGCAGACCATCGTGAGTTCGGTGGAGCTGATCGAGCTGGGCGGCAAGGTGCCCCATGGCGACGAGACGTTCCGCCGGCTGCGCCGCAGCGCCCAGCAGCTGGAGGCGCAGATGAACGACACCGTGGAGTTCGCGCGCCTGTCGGGCGGGCGGCTCAAGGTCTCGCCCACGCTGTTCCAGCCCGATCTCATGATGGAGCTGATCGCGGCCGAGTTCGACGAGGCGGCGCGCGAGCGCGGCGTGCTGCTCAAGGTGCAGATCGATCCGCAGCCCTGCCCACGCGTGGTGACCGACCCGGCGCGGCTGCGCCAGATCGTCGCCAACCTGGTGTCCAACGCCGTCAAGTACGCCAGCCCCGGCGAGGTGGTCTGCTCGATCCAGGTGCGCGAGGCGCAGCGCGAGGTGACGGTGGCCGTGATCGACCAGGGGCCGGGCTTCGACACCTCGGTCAACATCTGGGAGCCCTTCACGCGCGGACGCGACCACGTGCAGATGGGCAGCGGCCTGGGGCTGGCCGTGGTCAAGCTCATGGCCGAGCTGCTGGGCGGCCGGGTCCATGCGGTGAGCCGGCCGGGCGAAGGCTCGGTCTTCACGGTGGTGGTGCCGGCCGAGGTGGAGGCCAGCACGCGCGGCCCCGTCACCCACGCATGCGGCCGGCGGCTGCGGGTGCTGGTGGTGGAGGACGACCCCGACGTGCGGGCCAGCCTGCAGGCCATGCTGCTCGCGCTGGGCACGCAGGCCGACCTGGCGGGCACCGTGCGCGAGGCCCGCGCGCGGCTGGAGGCCGAGCGCTACGACGGCGTGCTGCTGGATCTGCGCCTGCCGGACGGCTCGGGCTACACCGTGGCCGAGAGCGCGCGCCGGCCCGGTGCGCTGAACCAGCAGACGCCGCTGGTGGCGCTATCGGCCTACCACGAGGCCGACGCCAGCGGCGATGCGCTGTTCGCGGCGAAGTTCGACAAGCCCATCAGCGCCGGACGCCTGCGCTCGGCGCTGGCACTGTTCGAAGACTGATGGCCAGGAGGCCGTGCCGGGCGTGCGCGGCGACCGACGCCCGGGCCAGTGCTGGACGGGGCCGGACGGGATGTCGCAGGACGGGCAGCTAGCGCAGTGCCTGCGCCTGCTCGAGCAACTGGCGCACCTGGGAGATCACCAGCGCCAGGCGGAACGGCTTTTCCACGACAGGAATGCGCAACGCGGTGGCGACCTGCACGATGTCGGCCTCGCCCGCATGGCCGGCCGCGATGGCGCCCGTGGTCAGCAGCATGGGCACGGAGGGCTGGGCGCGGCGGATCGCCTGCAGCACCTGGTTGGCGGTCTGGCCGTTGAGCCACCAGTCCACGAGGTAGGCGTCGAACGGCGCATCGGCGGCGCGGCGCGTGAGTTCGGCGGCCGAACCGAACAACTCCACGCGGTAGCCCGAGGCCTCGAGGGCGTCCTTCATGTTGGCAGCCAGGTCGGGCGAGTCTTCGAGCACGGCGATGCGTGGCAGCGCCTGCTGCGACGGCGTGACCACCAGCTGCAGCACGCGCCGGCGCAGGGCGCCCAGGCTGTCCGCGCCGTAGGGCTGGATCAGCCACTCGGCGCCCTGCTGGGTGGCCACAAGCTCGCAGTGCTCGCCGCTTTGCAGCGGCGCGCCCAGCGTGGCCTTGCAGCCCAGCGACAGGCTGCCGATGAGCACACGCGCCTCCCGCACCTCGCCATCCACCCGCGCCGCCGCGAGCGCAGGCTCTGCGCTCAGCAAGGCGCTGATGTCCACCTGGAAATGCTGGGCCAGCGCCTGCAGGTCGCTGGCCGAGAACGATGCATCCTGGAATTTGCGGAACGCACCCGAGCGCGACAGGCCGAGGATCAGCGCGAGCTGCGAGGCGTGCTTGTGCCGCGGCAGGCCCTGTTCCGAAAAAAAGTCGTGCAGCCGGCGCGCGACCACGCTGTCCTCTGCCTCGTCGGCGCTTTCGTCTTCAGGCGCGAGGGCGATGCTGGGCAAAGTTTTGCTCACTTGCATGGTGTGGCGACGGAGGGGGTCGTGTCTTGATTAGGCGGCAAAAGCGCGCGTTAAATTAATATGCCACGAAAAATGATTAGAAATAGTGGACAATTTCCTGAGCACCGGTAAAAAATGTGAGAAAAACGCATCTAACCTGTCCAGGCCCTGTCAGCAAACCTGCCATCCAGCGGATGCGCCTGGGGCTTCAACAGGTCAAATTGTGCACATGGTTGCATCGGAACACCGTGGGAGCTTGAGCCATGTCCCTGTCAGACGCTAGTCCTGCGCCGGCCCAGCGTGCGCGGATCCAGCACGCGGTGCGCCGGCGCAGG
>CAJYRH010000596.1 GCA_913776795.1 uncultured Pseudorhodoferax sp.
GTGTGCTCTTCCGATCTGGCAAGATGGTGGTCACCGGCAACGGCGGCTACAGCCCTGCGCTGAGCACCGGCGACATGGCCTACGCCATGCGCCAGGGCTATGCGGTGGTGGGCGGCGACACCGGCCACCAGTCCACCGACCCGAACGAGATGTTCTGGGGCGTGGACCACCCCGAGAAGATCCGCGACTGGGGCACCCGCTCCATCCACGCCATCACCGCGCCGTCGCGCACGCTGGTCGAGGGGCTCAAGGCCCAGGCACCGAGCCGGGCCTACTACTACGGCTGCTCCACCGGCGGCCACCAGGGCTATGCGCAGATGCAGCGCTATCCGACGGACTTCGACGGCGTGATCGCCGGTGCACCCGGCAACAACCGCACGCGGCTGAACGTCGAGTTCCTGCACCGCTACCTGTCCAACCGCGCACCCAACACCAGCGGCCCGGTGATCCTGACCGCGGCCAAGGCCAACCTGATCACGCAGCGCGCGGTTGCTGCGTGCGACGCGCTGGACGGCGTGAGCGACGGCGTGGTGGAGAACCCGCTGGCCTGCACCAGCGACAGGTTCAACGTGGCCAGCCTGCAGTGCACGGGCGCCGACGCCGCCGACTGCCTGACCGCCGCCCAGGTGGCCGTGGCGCAGAAGATCTATGCCGGCCCGAAGAACCCGCGCACCGGTGCCCAGATCTACCCCGGCCTGCCGGTCGGCACGGAGTCGGGCTGGTCCGGCTACTGGGGTGGCGCCGAGCCCGTGCGCGCCGACTACTGGCGGCTGTGGGTCTTCGCCAACCCGCAGTGGGACTGGTGGACCTTCGACTACGACCGCGACATCGCCTACGCCGACGCCCGGGTCAGCCCGCTGGTCGACCAGACCAGCGCCGACCTGTCGGCCTTCAAGGCGGCCGGTGCCAAGGCCATCGTGTTCCAGGGCTGGCAGGACGCGGTGGTCAACCCGGTCGACACCATCGCCTACGCGGAGCGCGTGAAGGCGGCCCAGGGCACACAGGCCGAGACGGACAAGTTCTACCGCCTGTTCCTGGTGCCCGGCATGGGCCACTGCAGCGGCGGCAGCGGCGCCACCACCTTCGGCAACAGCGGCGGCCAGGCGCCCAACGCCACGGCCGACAACGACCTGCTCATGGCACTGGACCGTTGGGTGGAGCAGGGCAGGGCGCCCGACACCATCGTGGCCGCGCGCCTGAGCGGCGGCAACGTGGTGCGCACCCGCCCGCTGTGCGTGTACCCCAAGACCGCCGTCTACAAGGGCAGCGGCAGCACCGACGACGCCAGCAATTTCAGCTGCCAGTGATGGCCCCCACCGGAGACAACCCATGAAGAACATCTGGACGCCCACGGCCGTGCTCGCGGCCGCCCTGCTTGCCGCCTGCGGCGGCAGCGACAACGACGACGCGCCGGCGCCGCCCGCGGCGACCCCGCAGCTCAAGCTCAGCGTCACCGCGACCGAGGACTTCCCCGGCAGCTACGGGAGCGTGGGCGCCTACGAGAAGCTGACGGGCAGCATCAGCGGCGAGGTCGACCCCAAGGACCCGAAGAACGCCGTGATCCAGGACCTGGCGCTGGCGCCCGTCAACGCGCGCGGCATGGTCGAGTACAGCGCCGAGTTCGTGCTGCTCAAGCCCAAGGACATGTCCAAGGCCAGCGGCGTGCTGCGCTACGACGCGCCCAACCGCGGCAACATCCTCACGATGCTGAACCCCACGGCCACGCCCAGCGACGCCGTGTACCTGGAGCGCGGCTACGTGGTGCTGTACTCGGCCTGGCAGGGCGACGTGCCCAAGAGCAGCGCGGCACGGCTCACGGCCACCGTGCCCGTGGCCAAGAACGCCGACGGCAGCAGCATCACCGGCACCTACCGCAGCGAGCTCGTGCCGTCGGCGGCCACGCCTGTGATGACACTGCCCGGCGGCGTGTTCAACGGCACGATGATCCCGTACGCCCCCGCCAGCCTGGACAACACCCAGCCCGGTTACTCGCTCACACGGCGCGTCAACGAGACCGATGCGCGCCAGCTGATCCCCGCCAGCGACTGGAAGTTCGCCGACTGCAGCGCGTCCAACGCCTTCCCGGGTACGGCGGACGGCAGCAAGGTGTGCCTCAAGGGGGGCTTCGATCCCAGGTACCTGTACGAACTGGTCTACGTGGCCAAGGACCCCAAGGTCATGGGCGTGGGCCTGGCCGCGCTGCGCGACACCGTGGCCTTCTTCCGCAAGGCGACGGCCGACAGCGCCGGCACAGCCAACCCCCTGGCCGGCCGCATCACGCACGCCATCGGCCAGGGCACGTCGCAGTCGGGCAATGCCATGAAAACCTTCCTGCACCTGGGCTTCAACCAGGCGCTGGATGGCAGCAAGGTCTTCGACGGCATGTACGCCCACGTGGCGGCGCGCCAGACCAACATCAACACGCGCTTCGCCGTGCCGGGCGGCGGTGGCGGCCTGCGCACCGACCACACGGCCTTCGGCCAGACCGCGCCGCGCGGCCTGGCGGCCGACTACATGGACGATGTGAGCGGGCGCCAGGGCGGCGTGATGAAGCGCTGCGTGGCCACCAGCACCTGCCCCAAATTCTTCCTGGGCCTGTCGGGCACGGAGTTCTGGCAGCTGCAGGGCTCGCCCGTGCTGACCGATGCCTTCGGCCTGCGCGACCTGGCCCAGCCCGACAACGCGCGCATCTACTACTACGCCAGCACCCAGCACGGCGGCAACGGCGGCACGGCCAGCATCGCCTACGCCCCCACGCGCAACACCTACCCGGCCGGCACCGTGGTGCACTTCACCGACACTTTCCGCGCCCTGTTCGTCGCGCTGGAGGACTGGGTGGTGCGCGGCACCGAGCCGCCGGCCAGCCAGGTGCCCAAGCTCGCCGACGGCACGCTGGCGCGGCCGGACCAGCTGGTGTTCCCGACGATGAAGGGATTGACCTGGCCCGTGTCCGGCACGGCCACGGCGATCCCCGACTTCAACTACCTGGCGCGCTACAACGGCTTCCCCCTGTTCGACTTCGGCCCGCAGTACATCGCGCAGGACGAATCGGGCATCGCCACGCTGCTGCCGCCCTACTACACGGGACGCGACTACGCCATCCTGGTGCCGCAGGTGGACGCCACGACGGGCCTGACCCGCGCCGGCATCAAGAGCGTGGAGGCACGTGCGCCGCTGGGCACCAGCATCGAGTTCAACTACGTGGCCACCCCGGGGATCGTCGACCTGTCCAACCTCACCGGCAGCTACATCCCGTTCCACCGGACCGAGGCGGCGCGCATCGCGGCGGGCGACACCCGGCCTTCGCTGGAGTCGTTGTACGGCACGCAGGCGGGCTATGTGGCGGCGGTGACCAGCGCGGCCAACCAGCTGGTGGCCGAGCGCCTGCTGCTGCAGCGCGACGCGGACCTGCGCATCCAGCAGGCCACGGCCACCGCCGTGTTGCCTTGAAGGGGCTCAGTACAGCCCGCGCCCGCGGGCGTGCAGCCGTGCCAGGCCGAACAGCGCGTCGGTGAACGGCGTCGGCGTCTGCGTGATCTGGCCCAGTTCACGCACGGCGCCGACCAGCGCGTCGAGCTCCACGGGCCGGCCGGCCTCCACGTCCTGCAGCATCGAGGTCTTGAACGCGCCAAGCCTGCGCGTGACGGCATGGCGGTCCTCGGGCTGCTGCGCGATCGGGATGCCGATGCGCGCGCCGATCTCCTTGGCCTCCAGCATCACGTGGGTGACCAGGCCGCGCACGAGTTCGTCGTCCATGATCTTGTCGGTGGTCACGCCCGTGATCGCGCTGATCGGGTTCACGGTCATGTTGCCCCAGAGCTTGTACCAGCAGTCCTTCTGGATCTGCTCGGACACCTGGGTGTCGATGCCTGCACGGTTCAGCAGCGCTGCCAGGGCCTGCACGCGTGCGCTGGCGCCGCCCGCCGGCTCGCCCAGGATCAGCTGGTTGCCGAAATGGTGCTTGACGAAGCCCGGCCCGTGCAGCGCGCAGCTGGCATGCACGATGCAGCCCAGCACGTGCTCGGCCGGGATGGCCGCGGCAATGCCGCCGCCGGGGTCCACGCTTTCCAGGCTGCGGCCAGCGTAACTGCCGCCGAAGCCCTGGAAGAACCACCACGGCACGCCGTTCATGGCGGTCAGCACCACGGTGTCCGGCCCCAGCAGCGGCGCGATGCGCGCGGCCACCTGGGCCAGGGCCGGCGCCTTCACGGCCACCAGCACCAGGTCCTGCACGCCGAGTTGGGCCGGGTCGGCGCTGGCCTGCACGGGCACGGACAGCACCCGGCTGCCCTGGTCCAGGCGCAGGCCATGGGCCTGCAGGGCGGCCAGCGTGTCGCCGCGCGCCACGGCGCTCAACGTGCAGCCGGCATCGCCAAGCCGCGCGCCGATCCATCCGCCGATGGAGCCCGCGCCGAAGACGCAGACGCGTTGGAACCGCTCTTCCATCAGCCTTCGGCGGTGAAGCCCACGGCCTTCACGATCGGGCCCCACTTGGCCGTGTCGCGCGCCACCAGGTCGGCCAGCTCGGCCGGCGAGGACGACATCGCCTCCAGGCCGAAGGTGGCCAGGCCGTCCACCACGTCCTTGTTGGCCAGCGCGGTCTTCATCGCGGCGTTGAGGTGGGTGACGGTGTCGGCCGGCGTCTTGGACGGCAGGAAGAAGGCGAACCACTCGCTGTGCGTGCCTTCCTTGATGCCCTGCTCCTCGTAGGTCGGCACATCGGGCGCGAAGCGGTTGCGCTTGCTGCCCGAGGTCCCGAGGATGCGCACTTTGCCGCTGGCCAGGTGCTGGGTCAGGTCGCCGACCGGGCCCGACACGGCCGAAACGTTGCCGCCCAGCAGGTCCAGCATGGCCGGCTGGGTGCCGCGGTAGGCGGCGTGCTTCAAGTCCACGCCCGCGCTCTTGCCCAGCAGCGCGCCGATGAAGTGCGGCGTGGAGCCTGCGGCCGGCGAGCCGAAGTTGGCGCCGGCCGGATTCGCCTTGGCCCAGGCCAGGAACTCGGGCACGCTCTTGACGCTGGCCGGCACGGCCGGGCCCACGGCCAGGCCGAAGTCGAACACGCAGCCCAGCGAGACGGGCGCCAGGTCGGCCTTGGGGTCGTACGGCAGCTTCTTGTAGATGTGCGGGTAGATCGTCAGCATGGACGTGGGCGTCTGCAGCAGCGTGCCGCCGTCCGGCGCGGCCGACTTGACGAACTGGATGGCGATCCGGCCGCCGGCGCCGGTGCGGTTCTCCAC
>CAJYRH010000597.1 GCA_913776795.1 uncultured Pseudorhodoferax sp.
CGCCGGCCAGGCCGATGCGCAGCGCATCGTCCCAGACGTGGCTGGCGCCCAGCGGCACCAGGGTCTGGGCCTGGTGCCAGAGGTGAGCGGTGGCGAAGGCCGGTTCGGCGCGGATGCCGGTGACCTCGGCGAAGGCCCGCAGCAGCTTGGCCTGCACGCGCGAAGGGTCGTCCTGCAGGTGCTCGGCCGACCAGGCGGTGGAGGCCTGCACCGTCCAGCGCTCGATGGCGGCACGGCCGGGCTTGGAGTTCTCGCGGGCGAGCCAGGCGATGCGGTGGTGCGTGCTGCGCGCCGCATTCCATTGCGGGCCTAGGTGCGGCAGGCCGGCCTGCTGCGCCTGCGGGAAGGCCAGCAGCAGCGTCCAGCAGGGGCCGACGCTGACCGCGGCGATGCGCTGCTGCATTGCGGGCGCCAGGCCGCTGGCGCGCAGCAATTGCAGCGCCTGCGCATTGGGCACGGCCAGGACCACGTCGTCGAAATGTCCGAACACGCGCTGCGCATCGGGCGTGCCGAGCATGCCTTCGGTGGTCAGCTGCCATTGCGCAGGCTGCAGCCGGTCGGGAGCGATGCCGGTCACGCGGGTGGCGTACTCCACGGACGCAAGGGGCGCGGCCCAGTGCGCCGGCAGCGCCTGCATGCCGGGTGAGGGCACCCAGTGCCGCTCGCCGGTGGGCAGCGCGGCAGCGGCCACGCGGCCGTAGGGGTCGAGCACGTGCACGGTGTTGGCGCTCCAGGGCTTGCACAGTGCCTTGGCCGTCTGCTCCAATGCCTGGGCGAAGCGGTTGTCGCGCACGGTGAAGTACTGTGCCCCGTGGTCGAAACCACCGAAGTTGGTGCCAGCCGTGGCCATGCGGCCACCGGCGACGCCATTGGCCTCGAACACCTGCACCCCGTGGCCGGCCTGCGCGAGCGTGCGTGCGCAGGCGATACCGGCCATGCCGGCGCCGATGACGGCGATGCGCCGTGCGGGCGCGGCGGGTGTTGCTGATCTTGTGGGCCGTGTGCGCATGTTCATGGCCTGACTCTACACGTTGGTTGGTGCACCCGGCCCGTGCGCGCCACCCGCATCAACCCGCATGCGGGGCGTTCAGCAGCGCGGCGCGCGTGGCCGCGCTTTCCAGCTGTTGCAGCCACCACTGCACGGCACGGCCCAGGCCCAGGCCGCTGGGCGCATGCCAGGCATAGCCCACGTCGACCACGCGCTCGGGCTGCTGCACGCGGCGCGCGACCAGGCGGCCGGTGTCGATGTAGGGGCGGGCCAGGTTCTCGGGCAGGAAGCCGCAGCCCAGTCCGCGCAACTGGGCTTCCAGCTTGGCGCGCATGGTGGGAACGGTCAGCACGTCCTGCCCGCCCAGCAGGCCCAGCGTGACGTTGGCGCGCTGGGCCGAATCGGCCACGGCTACGGCGCGGTGCTGCTGCACGAGCGCGTCGGGCAGCGGCTCGTCGGCGTGGGCCAGCGGATGGTGCGGGGCCATGGCATAGACGAAGCGCATCTTGCCGAGCGGTTTGACCTGCAGGTCGCGGATCGCGCCGCCGTGCGTGACGACGCCGATCGCCAGGTCGGCCTGGCCGGTGACCAGGGCTTCCAGCGTGCCGGACAGCACCTCCTCGCGGATCTTCAGCCGCGTGGGCGGGGCGGTGGCGTAGAAGGCCTCGCACAGGTCGAGCATGGTGGTGCGCGAGATCACGCTGTCCACGGCCAGCGTGAGCTGCGGCTCCCAGCCGGTGGCCACGCGCCGCACGCGGTTGGCCACGGCGTCGATCTCGTGCAGCAGGCGCTGGCCTTCGCGCATGAGTTCGGCACCGGCCTCGGTGAGGCGGGCCTGGCGCGAGCTGCGGTCGAACAGCAGCACGTCCAGCGCATCCTCGATCTGGCGCACGCGGTAGGTCAGCGCGCTGGGCACCAGGCCGAGCGCACGGGCGGCCGCCGCAAAGCTGCCGGATGCGGAGATGGCCTGCAACATCGCCAGGGCGTCGGGCGTCAGCACGTCGCGCGGGCTGGTGGGCTGGTGGCTGGGCATGTTCGATTCAGTCGGTTTGAATGGTGACGCGAATTCGCGTGCATTGTCTTTGAATGGACGGCACCTAAAGTTCCGGCCATGCGCCGCTTGTGGCGCACGTCGACCGACCAAGGAGTCCACCATGCTGACACTGCGCAAATCCGCCGACCGGGGCCACGCCGACCACGGCTGGCTCAAGTCCCACCACAGCTTTTCGTTTGCGGGCTACTACGACCCGGCGCACATGGGCTGGGGCAACCTGCGCGTGATCAACGAAGACCGCGTCGCCCCGGGCAAGGGCTTCGGCACGCACGGCCACCGTGACATGGAGATCATCAGCTACGTGTTGGAGGGCAACCTCGCGCACAAGGACACGCTGGGCAACGTCAAGGGCATCCCACCCGGCGACGTGCAGCGCATGAGCGCGGGCACCGGCGTGATGCACAGCGAGTTCAACCACGCGCCGGACCAGACCACGCATTTCCTGCAGATCTGGATCGAGCCCGCGAAGACCGGCATCGCACCGAGCTACGAGCAGAAGAGCTTCGCAACGGCGGACAAGCGCGGTCGGCTGCGGCTGGTGGCATCGCCCGACGGGGCCGAGGGCTCGGTCACCGTGCACGCGGATGCTGCGCTGTACGCCGGACTGTTCGACGGCGCCGAGGCCGCCACGCTGGCGCTGGACCCGGCGCGCAAGGGCTACGTGCACCTGGTGCGTGGCGAGCTGACGGTGAACGGCCAGCGCCTGTCCGCCGGCGATGCAGCCCTGCTGGCCGGTGAGCCGGAGCTGCGGATCACCGACGGCAAGGAAGCCGAGGTCCTGGTCTTCGACCTGGCTGCCTGAGGGTTGCGGCGCGCGCGCCACGCTGGCGTGCGGGCCGCGCCTGCTTTTTCCACCAAATGGAGTACGACATGAACGCCCATCCCATCCCCGCCAGCCCGGCGCAGGACGCCCTGGCCCTGGTCGGCCGCATCCTGGTTGCGGTGCTCTTCATCCCTGCCGGCTTCGGCAAGCTGACCGGCTTCGCCGGCACCGTGGGCTACATCGCCTCGGCCGGCCTGCCGCTGCCGCAGGTGGGCGCGGCGCTGGCCATCGTGGTCGAGTTGGGCCTGGGCCTGGCGCTGCTGGTGGGTTACAGGACGCGCCTGGCCGCCGCGGTACTGGCGGTGTTCACGCTCGTGGCTTCGTTCTTCTTCCACAGATACTGGGCCGTGCCGGCCGACAAGGCGATGGTGCAGCAGCTCATGTTCATGAAGAACGTGGCGATCACGGGCGGCCTGCTGGCGTTCGTGGCGTTCGGCGCGGGGCGCTACGGCGTCGACCGGCGCTGACTAAACTCCGGCCATCAAGGATCTGAAGGAAGACGGGCATGGCCATCGAACTGCTGTTGGGCGGAAGCGACAAGGATCTCGGAGGCGGCTTCGTCGTGCGCCGGCTGCTGCCGGCGGCCAAGCGCCAGGCCGTGGGCCCCTTCCTGTTCTTCGACCACTTCGGCCCGGCCGAGCAGCGGCCCGAAGACAACCACGACGTGCGGCCGCACCCGCACATCGGGCTGGCAACGGTGACCTATCTGTTCGAGGGCGCGATCTTCCACCGCGACAGCCTGGGCTCTGAGCAGGAGATCCAGCCTGGCGCCATCAACTGGATGACAGCCGGCCGCGGCATCACGCACTCGGAACGCCGGCCGGCCCGGCTGGCCCGTCAGTCCTATGTGAACCATGGCCTGCAGCTGTGGGCGGCGCTGCCGGAGGCCCACGAGCACGATGGCCCGAGCTTCCAGCACACGCCGGCCGGCAGCATTCCGGAGCTGGATGTGGACGGCGTGCGGGTGCGCGTGCTGATCGGCCACGCCTTCGGCAAGGTCTCGCCGGTCACCACCTTCTCGGAAACCGTCTACCTGGACGTTGCGCTCAAGGGCGGCACCAGCTTCGTGCTGCCGCCTCTGGCGCCCGAACTCGCGGTCTATGCCGTGGACCATGCGCTGACCGTGGACGGGCAGGAGGTGGCGCCGCGCCAGATGGCCGTGCTTCGGCCCGGTGCGGGCGTGGCGATTCACAGCACGGCGCCCGCCCGCGTGGCCGTGATCGGCGGCGAACCACTGGGCCACCGCCACATGTGGTGGAACTTCGTGGCCAGCCGCAAGGAAAGCATCGTGCAGGCTGCGGAGGATTGGGAGGCCGGCCGCTTCGGCCGCGTGCCTGGCGAGCGCGAGTTCATCCCCTTGCCCGAGCGTCGCTTCACGGCTTGACCGCCGCGCCACGCAAAAAGGCCGGCACCTCGCGGTGCCGGCCTTTTGTCTTGGGCGAAGGAGGGTCAGTCCTCGACGAAGGCCTCCTCGCGCTTGGACTTCACCGAGGGCAGCAGCACCACGATCAGCAGGATGGCCGCAATCGCCAGCAGCGAGGCCGACAGCGGGCGCGTGACGAACACGCTCCAGTCGCCGCGCGACAGCAGCAGCGCACGGCGCAGGTTCTCTTCCATCATCGGCCCCAGGATCAGGCCGAGCAGCAGCGGTGCCGGTTCGCAGCCCAGCTTGTGGAACAGGTAGCCGATGATCCCGAAGATGGCCACCATCCAGATCTCGAAGCTGTTGTTGTTCTCCGAGTACACGCCGACCGCGCAGAACAGCACGATGGCCGGGAACAGCCAGCGGTAGGGGATGGTCAGCAGCTTGATCCAGACGCCGATCAGCGGCAGGTTCAGGATGATGAGCATGGCGTTGCCGATCCACATCGAGGCGATCAGGCCCCAGAACAGCTCGGGGTTGCTGGTCATCACCTGCGGGCCCGGCTGGATGTTGTGGATCGTCATGGCGCCGACCATCAGCGCCATCACGGCGTTGGGCGGGATGCCCAGCGTCAGCAGCGGGATGAAGGAGGTCTGCGCGCCGGCGTTGTTGGCCGACTCGGGACCGGCCACGCCGCGGATGTTGCCCTGGCCGAACGGCACTTCGCCGGCCTGGAGCTTGGTGCGCTTCTCGATGGTGTACGACGCGAAGGCCGACAGCAGTGCGCCGCCGCCGGGCAGGATGCCCAGGGCCGAGCCCAGCGCCGTGCCGCGCAGCACGGCGGGCGTCATGCGCTTGAAGTCTTCCTTGGTCGGCATCAGGCCCGTGACCTTGGCCGTGAAGACCTCGCGCTCGCTCTCGGACTTGCCCAGGTTGGCGATGATCTCGCCGTAGCCGAACACGCCCATGGCGATCGCGATGAAGCTGATGCCGTCGGTCAGCTCGGGAATGTCGAAGCTGTAGCGCGCCACGCCCGAGTTCACGTCGGTGCCGACCAAACCGAAGGCCAGGCCCAGCAGGATCATGGCGATGGCCTTGAGCAGCGAGCCCGAGGCCAGCACCACGGCGCCGATCAGGCCCAGCACCATCAGCGAGAAGTA
>CAJYRH010000598.1 GCA_913776795.1 uncultured Pseudorhodoferax sp.
CGAGCAGACCATCGTGGCCGACGGGCAGACCCTGTGGATGCACGATGTGGACCTGAACCAGGTCACGGCGCGCAGCGCGGCCAGGTCGGGCGCGGCGGCCACAAGTGCGGCCGGCGTTGAGCCCAGCACATCGGCCTGCTTGCGCGCCGTGACCTGGTTCAGGTCCACATCGTGCATCCACAGGGTCTGCCCGTCGGCCACGATGGTCTGCTCGAAAGGCTTGGTGTAGTCGAAGCGGAAGCGGCTCGGGCGCTGGAACGCGAAGCTGCCGCTGGAGGTCTTGCTGCGCGCCGTCTGCCCCTCGCGCGGCGGCGAGGTCACGGTCTGCGTGAAGCTCGCGCGGCCGCTCTTGACGGTCTTGACGAAGAGTTCGAGGCTGTCGATCGCGTCGGCATGCGCGGCACCAAGGCACAGCGCGAACAGGCCACCGAATGCCAGGGTCCGCAAGGGTTTGAGTTGCATGGGGCGTCGGAGTCGGCTGGCAGGCAAGAGGTTCATTCGGCACTCACTCGGCGCGCTCGGGCACGAGGATCTCGCGCTGACCGCTGCCGCTCATCGAGCTGACCAGGCCGGCCTTCTCCATGTCTTCCACCAAGCGCGCGGCGCGGTTGTAGCCGATCTTGAGGTGGCGCTGCACCAGCGAGATGCTGGGCTTGCGGTGCTTGAGCACGACCTCCACGGCCTGGTCGTACATCGGGTCCTTCTCGCCACCTTCGCCATCGCCGCCCGGAAAATCTGTGCTCTCGCCGTCGATGGTGCCGCCCTCGAGCACGCCCTCGATGTAGTCGGGCTCTCCCTGGCTCTTGAGGTAGGCCACCACGCGGTGCACCTCCTCGTCGCTGACAAAGGCGCCGTGCACGCGGATCGGCAGGCCGGTGCCGCTGGCCATGTAAAGCATGTCGCCCATGCCCAGCAGTGCCTCGGCGCCCATCTGGTCCAGGATGGTGCGGCTGTCGATCTTGGAGCCCACCGAGAACGCGATGCGGGTCGGGATGTTGGCCTTGATCAGGCCCGTGATCACGTCCACGCTGGGCCGCTGCGTGGCCAGGATCAGGTGGATGCCGGCCGCCCGGGCCTTCTGCGCCAGCCGGGCGATCAGCTCTTCGATCTTCTTGCCGACCACCATCATGAGGTCGGCCAGCTCGTCGATGATGACCACGATGTGCGGCTCGCGCCTGAGCGGCTCGGGGTCGTCCGGCGTCAGGCTGAAGGGGTTGTAGATGAACTCCTCGCGCGCCTTGGCCTCGTCGATCTTGGTGTTGTAGCCGGCCAGGTTGCGCACGCCCAGCTTGCTCATGAGCTTGTAGCGGCGCTCCATCTCGGCGACGCACCAGTTCAGGCCGTGGGCCGCCTGCTTCATGTCGGTGACCACGGGCGCCAGCAGGTGCGGGATGCCCTCGTAGACCGACATCTCCAGCATCTTGGGATCGATCATCAGGAGGCGCACGTCGCGCGCCTCTGCCTTGTACAGAAGCGACAGGATCATCGCGTTGATCCCGACCGACTTGCCCGAACCGGTGGTACCGGCCACCAGCACGTGCGGCATCTTGGCCAGATCCGCCACGATGGGGTTGCCGACGATGTCCTTGCCCAGGCCCATGGTCAGCATGGACCTGGCCTCGTGGTAGACCTGCGAACCCAGGATCTCCGACAGCCTGATCGACTGGCGCTTGGCGTTGGGCAGCTCCAGGGCCATGTAGTTCTTGCCCGGAATGGTCTCGATCACGCGGATCGACACCAGCGACAGCGAGCGCGCCAGGTCCTTCGCCAGGCCGACGATCTGCGAACCCTTGACGCCCGTGGCGGGCTCGATCTCGTAGCGCGTGATGACGGGGCCCGGCGAAGCCAGGACCACGGTCACGTCGACGCCGAAGTCCTTGAGCTTCTTCTCGATCATGCGGCTGGTCATCTCCAGCGTGTCGTGCGAGACGGTCTCCTGGCGCTGCTGGGCCGGGTCCAGCAGGTCGACCTGCGGCAGGCGCGAATCGGGCAGTTCGGTGAACAGGGGCTTTTGCCGTTCCTTCACCACGCGTGCGCTGGGCTGCGGCTCGGCCAAAGCCTGCGTCTCGATGACCACTGCGGCCTTGGCCGGCTTGTGGGAACGCGTGGGCCGCGGCGGCTCCTCGCCTGGTTGGACGCGCTCCTCGAAAGCCTCGACCGGCTCCAGCGTGCCCTCGGCGCGTTCGCGTACGGCCTGCTTGCCCAGGGCGCGGTCCTCGGCGGCTTCGCGCTTCTCGCGCCGCAGTTCCACCAGCGCATGCACCCGGGCGCCCACCCGCTCGGCGACCTGGGCCCATGAAAAGCGGAACACGGCGCCCACGCCGATGATGCCGGCCACGATGGCCACCAGGCCAGAGCCAGCGAAGCCCAGCCATTTGGTGGCCAGCGGACCGGCCAAGTAGCCCAGCACGCCGCCGGCGTCGCCGGGCAGGCCAGGCTCCAGCCGGTACAGGCGCGTCCACTCCAGCACGCAGCTGGCCAGCAACAGCACGGCCAGGCCGAGGCCGAAGCCCAGCAAGCCACCGCCCACGGTCCTGCGCGGCGGTCGGACGCCGCGCATCCAGCGCGCCAGGTGGGTCAGCCAGGCGCGCACGCCCGCGGCCACGCACCACCAGACCGAGTAGCCGAGCGCGAAATAGCTGAGATCGGCCACCAGGGCGCCCAGGCGCCCGCCCCAGTTGCGCGTGGCACCCGGGCCGCCGGACGTGGACCAGGCCGCGTCCTGCAGCGAGTAGCTGATCAACGAGATGAACCAGAAGGACAGAGCCAGCAAGCCCAGCAACAGGCCGAACTCGCGTGCGAAGCGGACGATGCCCGAGCGCGGCGGCTCCGCGCCCTGCGATGAGTTGAGGGTATTGAGCGAATAGGTCATGGGGGCAGCGCGCGAGCTTACCCCATGCCCCTGGCGCAACAGGCGACGCTCAGGCCAGGCTGGTCAGGCGTTCCTTGATGTGGATGGCGCCGCTTTCCTGTGTCTCGATGTAACCCCGTTCTTCCAGATCCTTCATCACGCGGCTGACCATCTCGCGCGAGGCGCCCACCATCTTCGCGATGTCCTGGCGCGAAATCTTGTCGCGGATCTGCAGCACGCCGGCCGTGTCGGTGGTGGCCTGCTCCAGCAGCGCATGGGCCACGCGGCCGTACACGTCCATCAGGGCCAGAGACTCGATCTTCTGGTCGGCGCGGCGCAGGCGCTTGACCAGCCCGGTCATCACGGCGCGCGCCATGTGGGGGTTGTCGGCCACGCAGCGGTCGAATTCGGCCCGGCCCAGGACCAGCACGTCGGTCTGCACCTCGGCCAGCACGGAGGCCGAATGCGGCTCGCTGTCGATCAGGCTCATCTCGCCGATGCAGTCCGCCGGCCGCAGCGTGGCGATGATGACCTCGCGGCCGCGCGGATCGGTGGTCACCACGCGGCAGCGTCCGCTCAGCAGGATGAACAGTGCGTTGGTCTTGCGCCCCTGCTCGACGATGGTCTCGCCGCGCTTGACGCGACGCTTGCTGACCGCCTGCGCCACCAGGTTGGCCTGCTCCCCGCTCAGCATGGAGAACAGGGGAACCCGCAGCAGCAATTCCAGATTCGACAGCATCGACATCGACCGACTCCTTTGTTGTTGGTTCAAGCCCTACCCGGCAGCGCGGATGGCGATCAAGGGCAAAATCCACGCCCTCGCGGCGCGGGCCCTGCCTTCGCTTGATTCTGTGGGAAAAGACTCCACCTGTACACACTATGTGTGCAATTTCCGCTCGAAAGAACCGCTCATGTCGACTGTAAAACACGCCAAAGTGCTGATTCTGGGCTCGGGCCCCGCCGGATATACCGCCGCTGTCTACGCCGCGCGCGCCAATCTGAAGCCATTGCTGATCACCGGCATCGCACAGGGGGGACAACTCATGACCACGACAGAGGTGGACAACTGGCCTGCCGACGTGCACGGTGTACAAGGACCGGAGTTGATGCAGCGATTTCTCGAGCACGCCGAGCGCTTCAACACCGAGATCGTGTTCGACCACATCAACAAGGTCGACTTCGGCCAGCGGCCCTTCACGCTGACGGGCGACAGCGGCACCTACACCTGCGACGCACTGATCATCGCCACCGGCGCATCGGCGCAGTACCTCGGCCTGCCGTCCGAAGAAGCCTTCATGGGCAAGGGCGTCTCCGCCTGCGCGACCTGCGACGGCTTTTTCTACCGCGACCAGGAGGTCTGCGTGGTCGGCGGCGGCAACACCGCCGTCGAGGAAGCGCTGTACCTCTCCAACATCGCGCGCAAGGTCACGCTGGTGCACCGGCGCGACAAGTTCCGCGCCGAGCCCATCCTCGTCGACAAGGTCGCCGAGAAGGTCTGGAAGAGCTGCAGCTCGATCTTGCCTTCCTTGACCTTCTCGGCG
>CAJYRH010000599.1 GCA_913776795.1 uncultured Pseudorhodoferax sp.
GGCCAGCCCCAGCAGCAGGACGGCGCCTGCTGCCCATTTCCAGCCGCTCACTGTCCACCTCCTCTGGGATACCGGTGCATGCCCAGCAGGTACAGCCCCGCGCCGAGCAGCAACGTGCCGGCCGCCACCACCAATGCGAGCGCGAAGCCGCGGGCGGGCGAGCCCGACCAGCCGATCAGCATCGCCACCAGCGGCGGCCCCAGCACCTGGCCGATGCCGTAAAGCGCCGTCAGCAGGCCCATGGTGCTGGCTGCGCTGGCGGGGCGCAGGCGGCGCACCTCCTGCATCGCGAAATAGGTGATGGCCGTGAACGGCAGGCCCAGCAGCAGGCTGCCCAGCACGAAACCCGGCAGAGTCGGGCTGATCAGGCTCGTGGCCACGCCCACGGCCTGCATGCCGTGGCACCAGGCCAGCAGCCGGCGCATGTCGCCGCTCAACGCGACGCGCGTGGTGGCCATGGCGCCCAGAATCACACCGACGCCAAAGATGGGCCAGAACAGATCCAGCCAGACCGAGGGCGGCAACGCAGCGCGCGCGATGACGGGCAGGAAGGTTGCGGTGATGATGTAACCGAAGCCGGCGCAGCCGTAACCCGCAGCCAGAAGTGCAATTTCCCCGTGCGTGGCCACGCGGTGCACCGCCGACTGGCCAGCCGCCGCTGCCACTGGTGGCGCCGGCAGTTCGCCATGGCGCAGCACCGGCCGCACCGCCAGCGTCAGTGCGGCAGCCAGTGCGCCGAACACCAGCCAGCCCAGCCGTGCGCTGCCGTTGCCAGCCACCACCGCACCGGCGATCAGCCCGCTCAGCACGATGCCGGTGCCGGGCCCCACGTAGATCATGCCGCCCAGCGCCCCGCGCCCGCGCCGTGCCAGCTGCGCCAGGCACCAGCCCGAGATGTAGACGAAGACGAAGGCGCTGGCCACGCCGGCCGCGAAGCGCAGCGCCGGCCACAGTGAAGGCCAGGGCAGGGCCATGGCCAACGTCAGCAATGCAGTGGCGACGAGGCCGGCCTGCACCATGCGCGCGGCATCCGGCGGGGGCGGGTTGCCGAGCCGGCGCCAGAGCCAGGGCTGCAGCGTGCACAGTACGGCGCCGAGCAGATAGCCCAGGTAGTTGGCGCTGGCCAGCCAGCTCGCGCCGGCCAGGTCGACCACGCCGTCGTGCAGCATCATGGGCATCAGCGGCGTGAAGGCGAACCGGCCGATGCCCATGGCAGTGGCCAGGCCCACGGCGCCGGCCGCGGCAATAGCCCAGGAGCCGTACGCCGCCGGAGCCGGGGCGTCGGATGGAATCGAAGACATAGGGGGAATGGGACAGGGGGCGGCGGCATGTTAGCGCCCGGCCCGCCGCAGCGCTGGCCGTGGGGCCTTGGGGCGAGCTCCTGGGGCGAAACCGTGCGCGTGGCCGAGCTGCGGTCCGGGATGGACCATGACCCCGTTCTAAGATGTCCGCCCATGAGCCTACCCTCGCGATTCTGGTCCGACCTCGGCACGCGCGACTTTGCGCGGCTGGACCCCGCCGCCACCGTGGCCGTGCTGCCCGTGGCTGCGACCGAACAGCACGGCCCGCACCTGCCCGTGCGCGTGGACGCGGCGCTGGTCGACGGTGTCGTCGCAGCCGCGCTGCCGCACCTGCCCGAGACGTTGCCCGTGCTGTTCCTGCCGACCCAGGCCATCGGCCGCAGCAGCGAGCACGAGCGCTTTCCGGGTACGCTGTCGCTGTCGGCCGAGACCACGATCCGGCTGTGGACCGAGATCGGCGAATCGGTCGCGCGCGCCGGCCTGCGCAAGCTGCTCATCTTCAACAGCCATGGCGGCCAGGTCTCGATCATGGACATCGTGGCGCGCGACCTGCGCACGCGCTGCGAACTGCTGTGCTACCACGCCAGCTGGTACACGCTGCCGCTGGGCCAGGAGGTGGAGGCGCTGTTCACCGCCGAGGAGCACCGCTTCGGCATCCACGGCGGCGACATCGAGACATCCATGATGCTGGCGCTGGACCCGGCCCGCGTCAACATGGCCCGGGCCCGCCACTTCCGCTCGACAGCGCAGGACCGCGCTGCCGCGTATCCGATCCTGGGCAACGGCAAGACCGCCAAACTCGGCTGGCAGATGCAGGACTACAACGCCGATGGCGCTGCCGGCAACGCCGCCAATGCAACCGCCGACAAGGGACGCGCGCTGGTGGACGCGGCCGGCCGCCAGCTGGCAGCGCTGCTGGGCGAACTGTCCAGCTTGCCGCTGACCACCTTGGTGGACGCCCCGCGGCTGACCGACTGACGCGGACCGCCCGCACCGGGTGCACGGACTCTCGGTTGCGCAGCGTCCCCCCGCTGACCGCGTCGATCACCACCGCCCTGAGCGGCGGCGCGCCTGCGCCGCTCTTGCAATTCGTGCAGCCCGTGCAGCTCGTGCAGCTGCGGTTGCCGACCTGCCGCAGCGCCACCACCCGCGGCGCCCGAAGCGCCCGTCCCTGCGGCGCCGCGACACGCCGTTGGACTGCCTGCACCTGTCTGGCACCACCTGCCGCGTCGCCGGATCGACCGTGCTGCTGGCCGTCACCAACCTGCACGCGAACGAGGCGCGCACCCATTGAGGCCGGCTGCAGGCAGTGAACCTGCGCGGCGCCTAACATCGGCCCATGCCCATCCTGCGCACTTCTCCCGCCTCTCCGTTCGGACGCAAGGTCCGCATCGCCGCTGACGTCGCGGGTCTGGCCGACCGCATCCGCATCGAGGCGGCCGACACCAACGATGCCAACGACGCGCTGCGTCGGCAAAACCCGCTCGGCAAGATCCCCACGCTGCTGCTGGACGACGGCGAGCCGCTGTATGACTCGCGCGTGATCGTCGAGTACCTCAACGAGGCCGCTGCCGCGCCCGTGCTGATCCCGCCCGGCCCGGGCCGCCTGGCCGTGTTGCGCCACCAGGCGCTGGCCGACGGCCTGCTGGACGCCTGCATCCTGCAGATCTACGAAGGCCGCTACCGCACGCCCGAGTTGCGTGGCGAGCACTGGCTCGCGCACCAGCGCGGCAAGATGGACCGCGCTCTGGCGCACCTGGCCGCACACCATGCCGCGGCCGGCAGCGGCGTGCCGCACATCGGCGAGATCACCCAGGCCTGCGCGCTGGGCTACCTGGATCTGCGCTTCACGGGGGCCTGGCGCGCCGCCCACCCTGCGCTGGAATCCTGGCTGCAGGACTTTGCGGCCCGTGTGCCGGCCTACGCGCTGACGGCGCCGACAGCCTGAGCTGCCGTCGGCACCAGGCGCAGCGCCGCGTCCGTGCGGTTGGCTTTAATCAGCCGGCTCACGGTCAGCGTGTCAGGCTCGCGCACCGCGGCCTGCAGCACGACGGCGTGGGGGTCGTGCGGTTCCATGGTGTCGAGCGCCGCACGCAGGCAAGGCTCCAGGACGTTGGGGGTGGCAAGTGCACCGGTCCAGGAACATGCCGCCCGAAGCCAGCGCAACGCGGACCGGCCGGTCGTGCGGCAGCCGCGCTCGCGGCCTTTGGGCGTGGGTGCTCGTGCCTTGTGGATGCGCAGTACATGGTCAGTCGGAGCCTTGAGCACAGAAGTTACGGTGAGCCTGCGCATGAGCGTACCGGGCACGATGGATGAAGGCGTCGGCCAGCGCGGTCGGCTAGCCCGTCCCCGCGATTCGTACGTGCCACACCCCTGGCCGCGCACCTCCTTGGCGCCGATGCGCTCGTCGACGTAGAACTAGCGGCCACAGACCAGCTTCATCTGCAGCCGACAGCCAACAGCGTGCCGGTCCACTCCCCTCTCGACGTGCCATGTGGCCAGCACGCTGTCGCTTTGCTGGTGCTGGCGCTGCAAGCGCTGCAGGTAGTCGTCAATTCCGGCTAGCTGCGGGCGCAGCTGCCGGCCACAGGCCAGCACGCGCGCAGCGCGGCCGCGTACTCGGCGTGGCGCAGGTCGGTGCCGGGCTGCAGGTGGCGCTTGTCGCAGTGTCAATGGTGCTTCCATTGGTCGATTCAGGAATTGCAATGGCACTTTGGTGTTGCCGCCAGTGCAAAGAATGTGCAATCGAAGTGCATCAATACGGCTGCAGCGCGTCCGCAATTGGAATGATCGCCATCGCAGATCGCGTGATTCATTTGCTTACTATTGCGCGCAGTTGTCGCACGTCGCGGCAAGCATGCGGAGACGCGCAACGAATGCCCCAAATCGATCGGCTGATCAAGATCAAGAACGGGCTGTATGCGGGAAAGTCGCTGGGCAAACAGGCACTACTCGCCGAACTGGAGGTGTCGTACGCCACGCTCAAGCGCGACATGGCGTACCTGCGCGACGCATGGCAGGTGCCTGTGCGCTTCGACCGCGAAAGCAACGGCTGGCATCTGGACAGGGCCGCCATTGCGGCGGGCAGCCATGCTTTCGACCTGAAGTTGCGCGAAGATGAGATCCGCGCACTGCTGGTCATGCAGCACCTGCTCTCTCGCCTGGAGCCGGGTGGTTTGCTCGGCGCGCAGATCGGCCCCCTGCAGCGGCAGCTGGCGCGACTGCTCGACAAGGGGCTGCATGCGCCAGCCGATGTGGCGCGGCGCATCCGTGTGTTGGCGCTCGGCGCCCGGCGCCTGGAACTGCCGCACTTCCAGGCCGCGGCCCAGGCCGTGCTGCGGCGGCGCCGTCTGCGCATCGTCTACCGCGCGCGCAGCCATGGGCGCTTGGACGAGCGTGAGGTCTCGCCGCAGCGGCTCGTGCACTACCGCGAGAACTGGCACCTAGACGCGTGGTGCCACCTGAACCACGGCCTGCGTATCTTCAGCCTCGACGCGGTCGAACAGGCGCAGGTGCTGGACAGCGCGG
>CAJYRH010000600.1 GCA_913776795.1 uncultured Pseudorhodoferax sp.
GGGTACAGGTGCGGCGCCAGCAGCGTGGGCGTGGCCAGCATCATGAGGCTGTGGCCGTCGGGTGCCATCCGCGCCAGGGCTGCGGCGGCGATGGAGCCCGAGGCGCCGGGCCGGTTCTCCACGATGACGGTCTGCTGGAGGATCTCGCCCATCTTCTGGCCCACGATGCGCGAGGCTGTGTCGGTGGGCCCGCCGGGCGGGAAGGGCACGTACAGCGTGATGAGCTTGCCCGGGAAGCCCTGGGCCCGCCCGGCCAGCGGCGCCAGTGCGGCGCCGAAGGCCAGGGCCGTGAGGCTGCGGCGGGTGATGCGGGAAGAGGCGGAACGGTTCGGCAGATCGGTCATCAAGGGAAAAGGTCAGGACGAAAAAGAAAATCAGCCCAGCCACTCGCGCAGCACGGCGTCGCGGTCGGCGCCGAGCTGTGGCGGTGGGCGGCGCACGGGCATGCGTTCGCCGTCGATGCGGTAGGGCGGTGCCAGCACATGGGTGGTGCCGGCCACGGGGTGGGGCTGCTCGGTGACCAGCCCGCCGTCCCGGGTGCGCTGCGAGGTCAGTGCCTCGTGCAGGCCCAGCACTTCGCCGCACGGAATGCCCGCCTTGCTCATCGCCGCGATCAGCTGGTCGCGCGGCCGGCTGCCGATCTCCTTGTAGAGCTCTGGCAGCAGCGTGGCGCGGTTCTGGCCGCGGCCCAGGTTGGTCTTGTAGCGTTCGTCGGCGGCCAGGTCTGGGCGCTGCAGCGCGTCGACGCACAGTCGCTCGAACTGCGCGTTGTTGCCCACGCTGATGATGACCGGTCCGTCGGACGCCTCGAACACGCCGTAGGGCACGATGGACGGATGGGCGTTGCCGTACTTGGGCGGGTCCTCGCCCAGGTGCAGTGCCTCCAGGCCGCTGTAGGCCGTGATCATGAGGCCGCAGTCGTACAGCGCCATCTCCACGTGGCGGCCGGTGCCGGTCTTCTCGCGCTGGTACAGCGCGGCGAGCACGGCCTGGGCACTGGCCATGCCGGTCATGAGGTCGACCGCGGCGATGCCGAACTTCAGCGGGCCCTGGCCTTCCTCGCCGTTCATCGCCATGATGCCGGCCTGGCCCTGGATCACGAGGTCGTAGCCGGGGCGCTTGGCCTCGGGGCCGCCGCGGTTGTAGCCCGTGACCGAGACGTAGACCAGGCGCGGGTTGATGGCGCGCAGCTGCTCGTAGCCCAGGCCCATCTTCTCCATGCCGCCGGTCTTGAAGTTCTGCACCAGCACATCGGCCTTGGCGACCAGCTGGCGCGCCATGTCCTGGCCCTCGGCCGTGGCCAGGTCCAGCGCGATGGACCGCTTGTTGCGGTTCATGCTGTTGAAGTAGGTGGTCTCGGTCTTGCCGACGCGGATGCCCCAGTCGCGCGTGTCGTCGCCGCGCTGGGGATGCTCGATCTTGACAACGTCGGCGCCGAAATCGCCGAGCACCTGGGCGCACAGCGGGCCGGCCAGCACGCGCGAGAAGTCCAGCACGCGCACGCCGGCCAGTGGCAGTCCAGGGGAAGTTGCGGTCATGGAAATAGTCTCCGTTCGATGTAAAGGCGCGATTGTCGGTCCCGGCCCTTCAACGCCGGCGCAGCGCGGCGAAGTCCGCCTTGCGCTTGCCGAGGAAGGCTCCGATGCCCTCCTGCGCCTCGTCGTCGCCCTGGCTCTCGACCATCGAGGCGGCCTCCAGCTCCAGTTGCTCGTCCAGCGTGCGGGCGTGGGCGCCGCGGCACAGTGCCTTGATGCGTGCGCTGGCACGGGCCGGTCCCTCGGCCAGCTGCGCGCCGAGCGCAATGGCGGCGGCCTCCGCCTGGCCGGCATCGACCAGCCGGTTGACCGCCCCCAACGCATGCAGGCGTTCGGCCGTGACGCGCTCGCCCGTGAGGCACAGCTCGGTCAGCAGCTGGCGCGAGACGAACTCCGCGAGGAACGAGGTCAGGCCGCCATCGGGCGTCAGGCCGACCTTGATGTAGGTCGCGCTGAAGAACGCGGTGCGCGAGGACACCAGCAGGTCGCAGGCCAGCGCCACCGACAGGCCGGCCCCGGCCGCGCCACCCTCGACGGCGGCGACCACGGGCTTGCTGCTCTCACGCAGGCGGCGCACGAAACCGTGCAGCAGTTCCAGGCGTTCGCGGCGCTCGTGCGGGGCCATGTCCCGGCGCGTGATGAGCTGGTTCAGGTTGCCGCCGGCGCAGAAGAAGTTGCCGGCGCCCGTCAGCACCACGGCACCGATGGTGGGGTCGGCTTCTGCGTCGGCCAGCGCCTGCGTGGCGGCGGTGTAGAACTCGGCCGAGAGCGCATTGCGCGCGGCGGGGTTGTTGTTGACGAGGACCAGCACGGCGCCTTCGCGGCGCGTGAGCAGGGCGGGTTGGGTGGTCATGTTCTTGCTCCTCCGTTGTGTGGTTGATGTTCAGGCATGCGTGCCTTGCGGCCCAGACGGCAGGCGGCGCAGACACGCGTTCTCCGGGGCACGCTCGCGGGCGCCGTGGGTGGCTGCGGCAGGGCGTGCTCTCGCGCCACTGGCGCGGCTGGCGGGCCATCTCTGGGCCGCGAATGGCCCCTGCGCCCGCATGTCAGCACCACCTGCCTCACGTTGCGCTGGTGCAGGGACGCACGGCCGGCGCGCCCGCACCTGCGCGTCACCATGGTGTCGGGCGGTGGCAGTGGGCCTGCGGGCGCAGGCCCCATTCGCGATGGCGAGATGCTGGTCTGGCCTTCCGCCGGTGTTCAAGGGCGTGCGTCCAGCACGCAGCTGCCGGTTTCCGCGCGCGTGGGCCGGAGAACGCAGGCACGCTGCCGCCGCCTTTGCGCTCCCTGAAACCCACGCCAGATTCACGCAGCCCGCCCCAGATCGATGTAGCGCTGCAGGTGGAAGTCCTCGTCGCCCAGCTGGTGGTCGATCATCACGAGGCGTTTGGCGTAGTGCGCCAGCGGCAGCTCCCAGGTCATGCCGATGCCGCCATGCAGCTGGATGGCCTCCTCGGCCACGCGCGTGCCGATCTTGCCGACGCTGAACTTGGCGGCCGAGAGTGCACGCTCGCGCGCGATGCGGTCGTCGCCGTCGATGGCCGCCGCCGCGTTGATGACGGCCGAGCGCGCCTGCTCGACCTCGATCAGCAGGTCGGCCATGCGGTGCTGCAGGGCCTGGAAGCTGCCGATCGGCACGCCGAACTGCTTGCGCGTGCGCAGGTACTCCAGCGTGTCGCGCTTGGCCACTTCCATGGCCCCCAGTGACTCGGCCGCCAGCGCCAGCAGGCCCCAGCCCGTGGCGTGCTCCAGCACGTCCGCGCCGGCGCCTTCGCTGCCCAGCAGCGCATCGGCGCCGACCTGCACGTTTTCCAGCGTGAGTTCGGCCGCACGGCCGCCGTCGATCTTCGGATAGCCGCGCCAGCCGATGCCCTTGGCGTCGCCCGGCACGAGGAACAGCGAGATGCCCTGCACATCGCCCACGTTGCCGGACGTGCGCGCGGACACCAGCAGCAGCCCGGCACGCTGGCCCTGCTGCACCACGGCCTTGGCGCCGTTCAGCACCCAGCCGTTGCCGCTTTTCTCGGCGCGCGTGACGACCTGCGTGGGCTCGTAGTGGCTGCCCGGCTCCTCGTGCGCGAGCGCGGCCACGGTGCTGCCGTCCACGAGGCCGGCGATGCGCTCGTGCTGCGTGCTGCTTCCGGCCTGCGCGATGGCGCGGCCGACGACGAGTGCGCCCAGGAAGGGTTCGACCACGAGCCCCTTGCCCAGGCTCTCGAAGACCACGGCCACGTCGAAGCCGCCGCCGCCGAAGCCGCCCACGGATTCGGGGAACAGCGCGCCCAGCGCGCCGATCTCGGCCAGTTGGTTCCAATGCTTGTCGCTGCAGCCCTGTTCGCTGAAGGCGATGTGGTCGCGCTCGACGAAGCCGTACTGCTCGGCCAGGTAGCGGTCCAGCGAGTCCGCCAGCATGCGGCGGTCTTCGGTGTGTGTGAAGTTCATGACGATTCCTTGATGTTCAGCGGAGCGCGCGTGCACGCGGCTCTGGAGGCCGCGGAGCAGGCCGTGCCAGCGCAGCCGCGGAACCGGCTCTGCCGGACCGCCGGGTGCGCCCCCTCGAGGGGGGATGCGCGCACACGCAGTGGGCGCGAAACGGGGGTGGTCATAAGCCCAGGATCATCTTGGAGATGATGTTCTTCTGGATCTCGTTGGAGCCGCCGAAGATCGACAGCTTGCGGTAGTTGAAGTAGCTGGCTGCGGCCGTGGCGGCACCCTCGGGGCCGAGCGGCTCGCCGCCGTAGCCTTCGTGGAATGCGGCCTCGACATAGGGCGCGGCATAGGGCCCCATGGCGCGGCGGATCAGCGACAGCATCTCCTGGCGCAGCTCGGTGCCGCGGATCTTGAGCATGGAGCTTTCCGCGCCCGGCACGCCGCCACCGGCGACAGCGGCCAGCACGCGCAGGTTGGTGGTCTTCATGTTCTCCAGGTCGATCTCGACCCGGGCCATGCGCGCGGCGAACAGTGGGTCCTGGTCGAGCGGCTTGCCGTTCTTGAGCACCTTGGCGGCGATGACCCTGAGCTTTTCCATCGTGGCCACGCAGTAGCCCACGCCCGCGATGCCGGTGCGCTCGTAGGTCAGCAGGTACTTGGCGTAGGTCCAGCCCTTGTTTTCTTCGCCGACGAGGTTTTCCACGGGCACCTTCACGTCGGTGAAAAACACCTCGTTGACCTCGCGGTCGCCGTCCAGCGTGCGGATCGGGCGCAGCTCCACGCCGGGCGCCTTCATGTCCATCAGCAGGAAGCTGATGCCCGACTGGGCCTTGGCCTCGCGGTCGGTGCGCACCAGGCTGAAGATCTTGTCGGCGTGCTGGCCCTGGGTGGTCCAGGTCTTCTGGCCGTTGACGATGTAGTGGTCGCCCTGGCGCACGGCCGTGGTCTTGATCGAGGCCAGGTCCGAACCGGCGCCGGGTTCGCTGTAGCCCTGGCACCACCAGTCCTCGCCACTCAGGATGCGCGGCAGGTAGTAATCCTTGTGCGCCTGGCTGCCGTACTTGATGAGCACCGGCCCCAGCATGCTCACGCCGAAGGGCACGATGCGCGGGCCGCCGGCCAGGCAGCACTCGGTGTCGAAAATGAACTTCTCGACCGCCGAGAAACCCGGGCCGCCGTATTGCTTGGGCCAGTGGTAGGCCAGCCAGCCGCGCGATTGCAGGATGGCGTGCCACTCCTCCTGGTCCGCCTTGGTCAGGCGCTGGCCCGCCTTGACCTTGTCGGAAATGCGCGTGGGCAGCTTGTCTTGGAGGAAGCTGCGCACATCGTCACGGAAGGCGCGTTCCTCGGGCGTGAAGTTCAGGTCCATAAATTCTCCATGTCGGTTGTCGCTGGCTGTGGCTGGCGTGCCGCGGTGCCGATGGCCGCGGAGCAGGCCATGCCAGTGCACCCGCGGAGCTGGCTCTGCCAGGCCGCTGGGTGCGCCCCCTGGAGGGGGGATGGGATGGCTACACGCAGTGAGCCATCCAAACGGGGGTGGTCATGCATAAATCTCGAACAACCCGGCAGCGCCCATGCCACCGGCGATGCACATGGAAACCACGGCGTACTTGGCCTTGCGGCGGCGGCCTTCCAGCAGCACATGGCCCGCCAGGCGCGCGCCCGTCATGCCGAAGGGGTGGCCGATGGAGATGGCGCCGCCGTTCACGTTGAGCTTCTCGTGCGGGATGCCGAGCTGCTGCTGGCAGTAGATGGCCTGCGAGGCGAAGGCTTCGTTCAGTTCCCACAGGTCGATGTCGTCCACGGTCAGGCCGTGGCGCTTCAGGAGCTTGGGAATGGCGTAGACCGGGCCGATGCCCATCTCGTCGGGCTCGCAGCCGGCCACGGCGAAGCCGCGGAACGCGCCCAGGGGTTGGAGGCCCAGGCGCTCGGCTTCCCTGGCCTCGACTACCACGCAGGCCGATGCGCCGTCGGAGAGCTGCGGGGCATTGCCGGCGGTGATGAACTGGTCGGGCGCGCGCACGGGCTGGAGCTTGGCCAGCGCCTCGTAGGTGGTGCCGGGGCGGTTGCAGTTGTCCATGGTGGCCGTCACCTCGCGGTGCGTGACGGCCTTGGTCTCCTTGTCGGTCACCGCCATGGTGGTGGTGCAGGGCACGATCTCGTCGTTGTAGATGCCGGCTTTCTGCGCCACTTCGGTGCGGCGCTGGCTCTCGGCCGAGAAACGGTCCTGCGCCTCGCGGCTGATGTGGTAGCGCGCGGCCACGATGTCGGCCGTTTCGATCATGGCCATGTACAGGGCCGGCTTGTGCTCCACGAGCCAGGGGTCCATGCCCGAATCGCCGCTGTCGGTGGCGCTGCGCGTGCGGATCTGCGAGATGCTTTCCACGCCGCCCGCCACGATGGCGGGGGCGCCGGCCATGATGGCGCCGGCTGCGCTGGCGATCGCCTGCAGGCCCGAGGCGCAGAAGCGGCTCACCGTCTGGCCCGCCACCTCGAGCGGCAGGCCGGCACGCAGCGCGACCTGGCGGCCGATGTTGCGGCCGGTCGTGCCCTCGGGGTAGCCCGTGCCCATGATCACGTCCTCGATCAGGGCGGGTTCCAGGCCCGAGCGCTCGACCGCGGCCTTGACGGCGAACGCGGCCAGCGTGGGGCCGGGCGTGATGTTGAATTCGCCGCGGTGCGACTTGGTCAGCGGCGTGCGGGCGGTAGAAACGATGACGGCTTCGCGCATGGTGTGTCTCCGGTGGTGGTGTGTCGGGGGGAACGGGTTCAAGCCTTGTTCAGGCTGGCGAAATTCTTGCCCTCGGCGACCAGCTGGACGAGCAGCGGCGCGGGCTGCCAGAACAGCGGGTCTTCCTTGGCGAAGGTCTGGATGTCGTCCAGGATCTTGGGCAGGCCCACGGTGTCGGCGTAATGCATCGGGCCACCGCGAAAGCGCGGGAAGCCGTAGCCGTAGAGGAAGGTCACGTCCACGTCGAGCGGGCGCAGCGCGATGCCTTCGGCCACGACCTTGGCGCCCTCGTTGACCATGGCGGCCATGTAGCGGCGCATGATGTCCTCCTCGGTGAAGGCGCGCGGCGTGATGCCCGCCCGCTGCCGTTCGGCATCGACGATGGCCAGCACCTCGGGGTCTTCCACGCCGGTGCGCGCGCCCTGCGGGTACTGGTACCAGCCGCGGCCGGTCTTCTGGCCGAACCAGCCGCGTTCGCAGATGCGGTCGGCCACCTGCACGTAGCGGGCCTTCGGGTCGCGCGTGGCGGCCTTGCGCTTGCGCGTGGCCCAGCCGATGTCGCCACCGGCCAGGTCGGACACCTGGAACGGGCCCATGGGGTAGCCGAAGTTGCGCACCGCCGCGTCGATGGCGTAGGGGCTGGCGCCGTCTTCCATCATGGAGTCGGCAGCCTGCTTGTACACGGCCAGGATGCGGTTGCCGATGAAGCCGTCGCACACGCCGGCGCGCACGGGCACCTTCCTGAGCTTCTTGGCCAGCGCGAAGGCCGTGGTCACCACGTCGGGCGCCACCTTGGCGGGCACCACGATCTCCAGCAGCTTCATGATGTTGGCCGGCGAGAAGAAGTGCAGGCCGATCACGTCCTGCGGCCGGGCGATGCTGGCGGCGATGGCGTCGATGTCCAGGTAGGAGGTGTTGGTGGCCAGCACGGCGCCGCTCTTGCAGACGCGGTCGAGTTCGGCGAACACGGCCTTCTTGACCTCGATGTCTTCGAACACGGCCTCGATGACCATGTCCACCTCGGCGAAGGCCGCGTAGTCGGTCGAGCCGCTGAAGCGGGCCATCACCTTGGCCTTGGCGTCAGGTGTCATGCGGCCCTTGGCGACGAGGCCGTCGTAGACCTTCTCGACGTTGGCGCGGCCACGGGCGATGGAGGCCTCGTCGCGCTCGACCATCACGACGGGCAGGCCGGCGTCCAGCGCGGAGACGGCGATGCCGGCGCCCATGGTGCCGCCGCCGACCACGCCGATGGTCTTGAGGGCGCGCGGCTCGGCGGCTGCGGCCTCGGGCACCTTGACCACATCGCGCTCGGAGAAGAAGGCGTGGATCAGGCCGGCGCGCTGCGGGCTGGCCAGGCACTGCATGAACAGCTCGCGCTCGAACTTGATGGCTTCGTCGAAGGGCTTGTCGAGGGCGGCCTCGACGGCATCGACGATGCGGTGGGGCGAGAACAGGTTCTTCGCCTTCTTGGCTTGTTCCGTACGCGCGGCGGCGATGGCGGCGCGGCTGGCCTCCACGTCAGCAAGGCCCGCCGCATCGCGCGATCGGCGCGGGCCGGCGTTCGACGCCAGCAGTTCCTGTGCGTAGGCCAGGCCTTCGGCCAGCGTGTCGTCGCTCTGGGCCAGCCGGTCGATGAGGCCGAGCTTGAGCG
>CAJYRH010000601.1 GCA_913776795.1 uncultured Pseudorhodoferax sp.
CGGACCCCGTGCAGTACCGCATCTTCCAGCGCATCTACGCCGTGGATGGCGGCGCGCCCGCAGTCCGCGACAGAGGCCTGGTCATGATCGGCGACCCCAAGCAGGCCATCTACGGCTTTCGCGGTGCGGACATCCGCACCTATCTGCGTGCGCGGCGCGACGTCGGCGAAGCCCTTTATGCGCTGGACACCAACTACCGCTCCACCCGGGCCGTGGTGCGGGCTGTCAACCATGTGTTCCTCCACGCCGAGCAGCAGCCGCGCGCGGCCTTCCGCTTCGCGCACGATGGCGTCAACCCGGTGCCCTTCGTGCCTGTGCACGCCCAAGGCCGGCCCGAATGGCTGCAGATCGACGGCGCGCCCGCCGCCGCGCTGACGCTGTGGTCACTGGAGCCGGCGCACGACGCCGACAAGCCGCGCGTGGGCAGCGCCGAGTACCGCAGCCGCATGGCCGAGACCAGCGCGAGCGCCGTCGTGCACTGGCTGCGTGGGGCAGACGCCGGCCGCACCGGCTTCGTCCACGGCACGCAGTTGCAGCCGCTGCGCCCGGCCGACATCGCCGTGCTGGTGCGCAGCGGCAGCGAGGCCGATGCTGTGCGTGCGGCGCTCGCGGCGCGCGGGCTGCGCAGCGTCTACCTGTCCGACCGCGCCTCGGTGTTCGCCACGCCCGAGGCGCAGGATCTGCTGCACTGGCTGCGCGCCTGCGCGGCACCGGCCGACGAAGCACTGGTGCGCAGTGCACTGGCCACGCGTCTTCTCTCCATGCCGCTGGCCGAACTGGCCCGCCTGCGCGAGGACGAACTGGCCTGGGAAGCCCTGGCGCTGCGCTTTCGGGCGTTGCGCGAGCTGTGGCAGCGCCATGGCGTGCTGCCCATGCTGCACCAGTTGCTGCACGACTTCCGCCTGCCGGCGCGCTGGCTCGCCGAGCCCGGCGGCGAGCGCCGGCTGACCAACGTGCTGCATCTGGCGGAGTGGCTGCAGCGCCGCGCCGTGGAACTCGACGGCGAGCATGCACTGCTGCGCGCGCTGGCCGAGCGGCTGGCCCGCCCCGATGGCGAGGAAGACATCCTGCGGCTCGAAAGCGATGCTGCGCTGATCAAGGTCGTCACCATCCACAAGTCCAAGGGCCTGGAGTACCCGCTGGTGCTGCTGCCCTTCATCAGCGCCTGGCGCGAGACGCGCAGCGGCAAGCAGGAGACGCTGGGCTTTCACGACACCGCGGCCGATGCGCGCGTGCTCGAACTGGACGGCCAGCACGCCCAGGCCCGCGCCCTGGCCGAGGAAGAGCGGCTGGCCGAGGACCTGCGCCTGCTGTACGTGGCGCTCACGCGCGCGCGCCACGGCCTGTGGCTGGGCCTGGCGCCGCTGGCCCCGGGCAACGCCGGCAAGCCGCAGCTGCACCGCAGCGCGCTGGGCCATGTGCTCGCGGGCGGTGCGCCCATCGACGATCTGGCCGGCTACCGTGCCCGGCTGCAGGAACTGGCTGCGGGCTGCGACGACATCGCGCTGCAAGCCGCGCCCGCGCCCGATGACGCCACCTGGCAGGCGGCACCACCACCCCCCGTGGGCCCGGCGCGCCAGCCGCAGCGCCAGGGCCATGCGCCGTGGTGGATCGCAAGCTACTCGGCGCTCGTGCAGCAACTCGGTGCGGCGGCCACCGAACCCGAGGACGCACGCCAGGACCAGGCGCTGGAAGAGGCCGGGCCCGCCGACGACACCGAGAATCCGCGCGCGCCCGCCGCCGGCAGCTGGCACGCGTTCCCGCGTGGCGCAGAGCCCGGCAGCTTCCTGCACGGCCTGCTGGAATGGTGTGCGCTGCAGGGCTTTGCCAACGTGCTGGCACAGCCACAGGCGCTGCGCGACCTCGTCGCGCGCCGTTGCGCCGTGCGCGGCTGGGAGACCTGGATCGACCCGCTTTGCGACTGGGTGTCGCGTTGGGTCCAGCTGCCGCTGGCTCTGCCCGGCCACGCGACGCCCGTGGCGCTGGACGGCCTGGCGCACTACCAGACCGAGCTCGAGTTCTGGTTCCCGGTCCACCGCGCGGACACGCGCGCCATCGATGCGCTCGTCACCGCCCACACCTTCGACGCCGCGCCGCGCCCGGCCCTGGCCGGCACGCGGCTGGCCGGCATGCTCAAGGGCTTCATGGACCTGGTGTTCGAGCACGAGGGCCGCTACTGGGTGGCCGACTACAAGTCGAACTGGCTGGGCCCCGACGCACGCGCCTACGACGCCGCAGCCATGCAGCACGCGCTGCTTGCGCACCGCTACGACGTACAGGTGCTGCTCTACGTGTTCGCGCTGCACCGGCTGCTGGGCGCGCGGCTGCCCGACTACGACTACGACCGCCATGTCGGTGGCGCGCTGTACCTGTTCCTGCGCGGTGCCGAGGCCGACACGCAGGGCGTGTTCGCGACGAAGCCGCCGCGTGCGCTGATCGAAGCGCTCGACGCCCTGTTCCGCCCTGATTCCGGATGAACCAGCCAGACCTGTTCGACGCCCCGGCCCCACCGCTGGACGACTGCACCACCCTGCTGGCCGACCTGGACGCGTGGGTGCAACACGGCTGGCTGCGCGAGCTGGACCGCAGCTTCGCGCTGTTCCTGCACGACCTCGACCCCGCCGCGGGCGCCCCGCTGCTGCTGGCCGCCGCGCTGGCCAGCCACCAACTGGGCCGCGGCCATGTCTGCCTGGACCTGCAGGCCGCGCTGGCCGACAGCCCGGCCAGCTTGGCGCTGCCACCCGCGCATGCACCAGACGCGCCACTGTCGCGCACGCCCAGCCAGTGGCTGCAGGCCCTGCGGCTGGACGCCTGGTGCGCCGCGCTGCGCGCCAGCCGGCTCTGCGAGGACGGCCCCGGCAACGCGCCGCTGGTGCTGCAGGGCCCGCGCCTGTACCTGCGCCGCTACTGGCAGCACGAACGCGAGGTGCACGCCCTGGTCGGCGCGCGGCTGGCGCCAGCGCCCGTCGCGCCGGCCGCGCAGATCCGGCCCGTGCTCGATGCGCTGTTCGCCGCGCCGCCACCTGCGCACGAGACGGACTGGCAAAAGCTGGCCTGCGCGCTGGCCCTGCGCCAGCGCTTCGCCATCGTCACGGGCGGCCCCGGCACGGGCAAGACCACCACCGTCGTGCGCCTGCTTGCGCTGCTGCAGTCCATGGCGCTGCAGGACGGCGGCGAGCCGCTGCGCATCCGCCTGGCTGCGCCCACGGGCAAGGCGGCGGCGCGTCTGGCCGAATCCATCCGCGGGGCACTCGATCGCCTGCCCTGGCAGGCGCTGCCGCACGGCGAAGCACTGCGCCCGCATGTGCCCAGCGCCGCCACCACGCTGCACCGGCTGCTGGGCAG
>CAJYRH010000602.1 GCA_913776795.1 uncultured Pseudorhodoferax sp.
GCCGGTGAAGATCTTCTCGCCGCGCGACATGAAGTCGTTGAGCAGCATCTCGCGCTCGGCGTCGCGGATCTTCTGCAGGATGACCTGCTTGGCGGCCATGGCGCCGAGCGAGAGATGCTGCTCAACGACTTCATGTCGCGCGGCGAGAAGATCTTCACCGGCACCGTCAAGCGCATGGACAAGGGCGACATCATCGTCGAGTCCGGCCGCGTGGAAGGCCGCCTGCGCCGCTCCGAAATGATCCCGAAGGAAAACCTGCGCAGCGGCGACCGCGTGCGGGCCATGATCATGGAAGTGGATCTGACGCTGCGCGGCGCTCCGATCATCCTGTCGCGCTCCGCGCCGGAGTTCATGATCGAGCTCTTCCGCAACGAAGTGCCCGAGATCGAGCAGGGCCTGCTCGAGATCAAGAGCTGCGCGCGTGACGCCGGCAGCCGCGCCAAGATCGCCGTGCTCTCGCACGACAAGCGCGTGGACCCGATCGGCACTTGCGTCGGCGTGCGCGGCACCCGCGTGAACGCCGTGACCAACGAGCTCGCCGGCGAGCGCGTGGACATCGTGCTGTGGTCCGAAGACCCGGCGCAGTTCGTCATCGGCGCGCTGGCTCCGGCCAACGTCTCGTCCATCGTGGTGGACGAGGAAAAGCACGCCATGGACGTGGTGGTGGATGAGGAAAACCTCGCCATCGCCATCGGCCGCGGCGGCCAGAACGTGCGCCTCGCTTCCGACCTCACGGGCTGGAAGATCAACATCATGGACGCGGCCGAGTCTGCCCAGAAGCAGGCCAACGAAACCGACACGGCCCGCCGCCTGTTCATGGAAAAGCTGGATGTGGACGAGGAAATCGCCGACATCCTGATCGCCGAAGGTTTTGCCAGCCTGGAAGAGGTGGCCTATGTGCCGCTGCAGGAAATGCTGGAAATCGAGAGCTTCGACGAAGACACGGTCACCGAACTGCGTTCGCGTGCCAAGGACGCCCTGCTGACGATGGAAATCGCCCGCGAGGAAAGCGTGGAAGGCGTCTCGCAGAACCTGCGCGACCTGGAAGGCCTCACGCCCGAACTCATCGCCAAGCTGGCGGAGGGTGGCGTCAACAGCCGCGACGACCTGGCCGATCTGGCCATCGATGAATTGACCGAACTGACCGGACAGTCGCCGGAAGATGCCAAGGCCTTGATCATGAAGGCGCGCGAACACTGGTTCGCAGGGCAGCAAGAGTAAGGGTAGGGAGGTACCAATCCAATATGTCCAGTAATACCGTTGCCGAGTTCGCTACCGAACTCAAGAAGTCTCCCGAGACCCTGCTCGATCAACTCAAGTCCGCAGGCGTGACCAAGTCCAGCCCTGGCGATGTCCTGTCCGAAGCCGACAAGCAGAAACTGCTGTCCTTCCTGCAGGCCAGCCACGGCACCGTGGCCACCGATCGCCGGAAGATCACGCTGACCAAGAAGTCCACCAGCGAAATCAAGCAGGCGGACGCCACGGGCAAGGCGCGCACCATCCAGGTCGAAGTGCGCAAGAAGCGCACCTTCATCAAGCGTGAAGACGAAGCCGACAACGCGCCTGACACCGAAGACGTCCACGAAGCGCCCAGCGCCGAGGACCAGGATCTGGTGCGCCGCGAGGAAGAAGCCCGCGGCCAGGCCGAGCTGATCCGCCGCCAGGAGGAAGAGCTCAGCGCCAAGCGCCTGGAGCGCGAAGCCCGCGAGCAGCGCGAACGCGAAGCCGAAGAGCGTGCTGCCGCCTATGCCGCCCAGGAAGCCGAGAAGGCTGCCCAGGTGTCGGCACAGCGCCAGGAAGTGGTGCGCGGCCAGGCCGCCGAAGCCGCAGCCCGCGCTGCTGCCCAGGCCGAGGCACGTGCCAAGGCCGAGGCCGAGTCCGCTGCCCGCGCCGCCGAGGAAGCCGCCCGCGCTGCCGACCTCGACGAGCGCCGCCGCAAGGCGCTGGCAGAGGCCGAAGCCATTCGCGCCATGATGGCCGCACCCAAGAAGGTGCTGGTCGCCAAGAAGCCCGAAGAGCCCAAGCCGACTCCCAAGCCCGCTGGCGCGGCCGATGCCAAGAAGGGCACGCTGCACAAGCCCGCCGCCACGCCTGGCGGTGCGCGCACCGCTGCGCCTGCCGCTCCGGGCGGCGCTGGCAAGGAAGTCAAGTCCGCCAAGCTCTCTTCGAGCTGGGCCGGCGATCCTGCCAAGAAGAAGGAAATCAAGACCCGCGGCGACAGCAGCGGTGGCGTGGGGCGCAACAACTGGCGCGCCGGCCCGCGTGGCCGCCGTGGCAACGACCGTGGCGACGACCATCACCACCAGCAGCAGGCGCCCGTGGAGGCTCGCATCATCGAAGTGCACGTGCCCGAAACCATCACGGTGGCCGAGCTCGCGCACAAGATGTCGATCAAGGCGTCCGAAGTCATCAAGGCGCTGATGAAGATGGGCCAGATGGTCACCATCAACCAGCCGCTGGACCAGGACACGGCCATGATCGTGGTCGAGGAAATGGGCCACAAGGCCGTCGTGGCGGCGCTGGACGATCCGGAAGCCTTCACCGACGAGGACGTGTCCGGCCAACAGGCCGAGCAGCTGCCCCGCGCTCCTGTGGTCACCGTCATGGGCCACGTGGACCACGGCAAGACCTCGCTGCTGGACTACATCCGCCGCACCAAGGTGGCTGCGGGCGAAGCCGGCGGCATCACGCAGCACATCGGCGCCTACCACGTCGAAACGCCGCGCGGCATGGTGTCGTTCCTCGACACCCCCGGCCACGAGGCCTTCACGGCCATGCGTGCCCGCGGTGCCCAGGCGACCGACATCGTCATCCTGGTGGTGGCGGCTGACGACGGCGTCATGCCGCAGACCAAGGAAGCCATCAAGCACGCCAAGGCTGCGAAGGTGCCGATCGTGGTGGCCATCACCAAGTCCGACAAGCCCGATGCGAACTTCGATCGCGTCAAGCAGGAACTGGTGGTCGAAGAGGTCGTGCCCGAGGAGTACGGCGGCGATTCGCCGTTCGTGCCCGTGTCTTCCAAGACCGGCTCCGGCATCGACGAGCTGCTCGAGCAGGTGCTGCTGCAGGCCGAAGTGCTGGAACTCAAGGCATCGGTCGATTCCCTGGCCAAGGGCCTGGTGATCGAAGCCCAGCTGGACAAGGGCCGCGGCCCCGTGGCCACGGTGCTGGTGCAGTCCGGCACGCTGAAGGTGGGCGACGTGGTGCTGGCCGGCCAGACCTATGGCCGCGTGCGCGCCATGCTGGACGAGAACGGCAAGACGGCCAAGACGGCCGGCCCGTCGATCCCGGTGGAAATCCAGGGTCTGACCGAAGTGCCGCAGGCTGGCGACGAGTTCATGGTGCTCTCCGACGAGCGCCGTGCCCGCGAAATCGCGACCTACCGCGCCGGCAAGTTCCGCAACACCAAGCTGGCCAAGCAGCAGGCTGCGAAGCTGGAGAACATGTTCGCCGACATGACGGCGGGCGAGGTCAAGACCCTGCCCATCATCATCAAGGCCGACGTGCAGGGTTCGCAGGAAGCGCTGGCCCAGTCGCTGCTCAAGCTCTCGACCGACGAGGTCAAGGTGCAGCTGGTGTACGCCGCGGTCGGTGCGATCAGCGAGTCCGACATCAACCTGGCGATCGCCTCCAAGGCCATCGTGATCGGCTTCAACGTGCGTGCCGATGCCGGCGCGCGCAAGACGGCCGAAAGCAACGGCGTGGACCTGCACTACTACAGCATCATCTACGACGCCGTCGATGAGCTGAAGGTGGCCATGTCTGGCATGCTGGCTCCCGAGCAGCGCGAGGAAATCATCGGCACGGCCGAGATCCGCACGGTGTTCGTGGCCTCCAAGATCGGTACGGTCGCGGGTTCCTACATCACCTCCGGCATGGTCCATCGCAACGCACGCTTCCGCCTGCTGCGCGACAACGTGGTGGTGTACACGGGCGAAGTCGAATCGCTGCGCCGCCTCAAGGACGACGTCAAGGAAGTCAAGGAAGGCTTCGAGTGCGGCGTGAAGTTGAAGAACTACAACGACATCAAGGAAGGTGATCAGCTGGAGTTCTTCGACATCAAGGAAATCGCACGGACGCTGTAAGCCATGGCTGCCAAGAAATCCTCCACGCCCAACCGCGGCTTCAAGGTCGCGGATCAGATCCAGCGCGATCTGACCGAGCTCATCGCGCGCGAACTCAAGGACCCGCGCGTGGGCATGGTCACGCTGCAGGGCGTGGAAGTGACGCCCGACTACGCCCACGCGAAGGTCTTCTTCAGCGTGCTGCTGGGCGATCCGCAGGCGACGCAGGAAGCGCTGAACCAGGCCGCAGGTTTCCTGCGCAACGGCCTGTTCAAGCGCCTGCACATCCACACCGTGCCGACGCTGCATTTCGTCTATGACCGCACGACCGAGCGCGCGTCCGACATGAATGCGCTGATCGCGCGCGCCGTGGCCTCCCGCTCCAAGGACGACGAAGCAGCATGACGGCACGCGCTCCCCGCATCCGGGTGCAGCGGCGCCCGGTGCACGGAGTGCTGCTGCTCGACAAGCCGCTGGGCTTTTCCAGCAACGACGCCTTGCAGAAGGTGAAGTGGCTGCTGCGCGCCGAAAAGGCGGGCCATACCGGCACGCTCGATCCGCTGGCCAGCGGCGTCCTGACGCTGTGCTTCGGCGCGGCGACCAAGTTCAGCCAGCTGCAGCTCGAAGCCCCCAAGACCTACGAGGCCGTGGCGCGCCTGGGCGTGACCACGTCCACCGGCGATGCCGAGGGCGACGTGCTGGCGCGCTGCGACGTCGATCCGGCCCAGCTCACTCCCGAGCGGCTGGCCGAGGTGCAGCGGCAGTTCTCCGGCCCGATCCGGCAGGTGCCGCCCATGCACAGCGCGCTCAAGAAGGACGGCAAGGCGCTCTACGAATACGCCCGCGCGGGCATCGAGGTGGAACGCCCGGCCCGCGATGTGGTCATCCATGGCCTGCAACTGGCGCTGGCGCTTGAGGATCCTGCGCAGCCAGCTATCAAAATGATAGTGACCTGCAGCAAGGGCACTTACATCCGCACCCTGGGCGAGGACATCGGCCAGGCGCTGGGTTGCGGCGCGCACCTCACGTTCCTGCGCCGCATCGACACGGGCGGCCTGGGCGTGGAGCGCTGCGTCACGCTGGCCGCGCTGGAGGGCATGACGGAAACCGAGCGGCTGGCCTGCGTGCAGCCGGTCGAGACGCTGCTGGCGGGGCACACGCGTGTCACGCTGGACAGCGACAATGCCGCCCGATTCCTGTCGGGCGTGCGGCGCCGTGGCTCCTGGCCCGACGCCGCCGCCGTGGCGGTCTTCGGCGACCGGCCGCATGCCCTGCTGGGCGTGGGCCACACCACCGCTGGCGAGCTGGTGCCCGAGCGGCTCCTGAGCCCGCTCGAAATTCAACAGATTCTGG
>CAJYRH010000603.1 GCA_913776795.1 uncultured Pseudorhodoferax sp.
CCCCCGCTCTGGCACGCCGCGCTGGCGGGCCTGGTGTTCACGCTGGGTGGCGCGGTGCTGACCTGGCTTGCCAGCGTCGTGCGGCGCGACGTGAGCCTGGTCGACCGCGTGTGGGCCGTGCTCATCGTCGGTGCCGGATGGGTCTACCTGGTGCGCCTGCCCACCGAGGGCCTGCGCGGCCTGGCCATGGTGCTGCTGGCCAGCCTGTGGGCGCTGCGGCTGAGCCTGTTCATCACCTGGCGCAACTGGGGCCACGGAGAGGAGCGCCGCTACCAGGAGATCCGGGCGCGCAACGAGCCCGGCTTCGCGTTCAAGAGCCTGTACCTCGTCTTCGTGCTGCAGGCCGTGCTCGCGTGGACCGTGTCGGCCCCCTTCCTCGCAGCCGCCCGCGCCGGCCAGCCAATGGGCCTGCTCGACGCGCTGGGCCTGGCACTGGCGGCTTTCGGCCTGGCCTTCGAGGCCGTGGGCGACTGGCAGCTGGCGCGGTTCAAGGCCGATCCGGCCCACCGCGGCCAGGTCATGGACCGCGGCCTGTGGCGCTACACCCGGCACCCGAACTATTTCGGCGAGGCCTGCGTGTGGTGGGGGCTGTGGCTCACCGCGGTGGCCGGCGCCGGCTGGGCCGCGGCATGGAGCATCGTCTCGCCACTGCTCATGACGGTGCTGCTGCTCAAGGTGTCCGGCGTCAGCCTGCTGGAGAAGGACATCGGCGAGCGCCGGCCCGCCTACCGCGACTACATCGCGCGCACCAATGCGTTCTTTCCCGGTCCGGTGCGCCGCCATGCCGGTTGAACGCCTGCGCCCGCTGCGCTGGGCCACCCTGTGCCTGGCCGCCTTGCCGGCCCTGGCCTGCGCGCTGGATTTCGAGGTGTCGCTGGACGGCAAGCCCATCGGCACGCATCGCTTCACGCTGGGCGGCATGCCGCAGGCACGCACGGTGCGCAGCGAGGCCGATTTCACCGTCAGGCTGCTCGGCCTGACCGTCTACCGCTACCGGCACCAGGCCAGCGGCACCTGGCGAGGCGATTGCCTGGCCCTGCTGGACGCACAGACCGACGACGACGGCAAGCCGAGCCGTGTCCAGGCCCGCATGGCGGGCGATGCCCTGCAAGTGGATGGGCCGGCCGGCGCACTGCAACTGCCCGGCTGCGCGATGGACTACGCCTACTGGAACCCGGCCATGCGCCAGCAGGTGCAGCTTCTCAACGTGCAGACCGGCCGTTACGACACGGTGCGCATCCGCCGCGTGGACGGTGGCACCGTGGACGTGCGCGGCCAGCCGCAGGCGGCGGAGCGCTGGCGCATCGAGGGCCCGGAGCAGCCGCTGGACGTCTGGTACATGCCGGGTGGCGAATGGGTCGGGCTCGACTCCACCGTGGCCGGCGGACGACAACTGCGCTACCGCCTGCGCTGAGATCTGATCGACGGCCGCCGCCATGCGGTGCCCGTTTGCGGATTGAAACAATTGCGGGCAACGGATCCGTCGATTTCGGGGTTTACCCGTTCTTGGTATGAATCCAAAGCCCGGAAGAATCTGCGCGCTTCAACAACAAATCGGGAGACAAAACATGACGATCACGCGGCGCCAGCTCGCCTTTTCCGCCCTGGGTAGCACCTTGCTGGCCGGCTGTGCCAGCCCGCCGGCCATGCCGCGCACCATGGTGTCGGCAGACCGGCTGGGCCGCATCGCGCCGGCCCTGGACGCGCAGGTCCGCATCGGTACCTTCGCCGGCGCGGTCTCGCTGGTCGCGCAGGACGGCAAGATCGTGCAGCACGAGGCCGTGGGTTTTCTGGACGCGGCCAAGACCAAACCCATGCCGCGCGACGCCATCTTCCGGCTGGCCTCGATGACCAAGCCCATCACCTCGGTGGCCACCATGATGCTGGCCGAGCAGGGCCAGCTGAAGATCAACGATCCGGTCACCAACTGGCTGCCGGAGCTCAAAAACCTCAAGGTCGAGACGCCGCAGGGCGACGTGGCCCTGGCCCGGCCCATCACCGTGCAGGATCTGCTCATGCACACGGCCGGCTTCGTCTACGGCCCCGCCAGCCCCTCGCCGCGCATCGGCAAGATGTACGCAGACCTCAACATCGAATCGCTGGAAACGGACATCTCGGGCGACGAGATGCTCAAGCGCCTGGGCACCATCCCGCTGCTGTACCAGCCCGGCACCACCTGGTTCTACTCCATCGCCACCGACGTGCTGGGCCTGTTGCTCGAGCGCGTGTCGGGCAGGCGGCTCGACGCCCTGACGCAGGAACTGCTGATCGGACCGCTGGGGATGACGGACACGGCGTGGTGGGTGCCGCCCGCCAAGCGGGCCCGCCTGGCCGAGACGCTGGACAGCGACCCGCTCAAGGCCGCCATGACGCGCGCCTACCGCCAGGACAGCGACCCGGCCCCGCGTCAGTACCTCAAGGGCGGCGCCGGCCTGGTCGGCACGGGCGCGGACTACCTGAAGTTCGCGCAGATGGTGCTCAATGGCGGCACGGACGGCCGCACGCGCTACCTGTCGCGCAAGACCACCGAATTCATGCTCTCGGACCACCTCGTCGGCAAGGCCGGCGTACCCAACGCCACCACTGGCCCGGGCTATGGTTTCGGCCTGGGCTGGGGCGTGCGCCTGTACGACGGCGTGGGCTGGACGCCCGGCAGCGTGGGCGACGCGATGTGGGCCGGTGCCTGGGGCACGAGCTTCTGGATCGATCCGCGCGAACGGCTGGCCGGCGTGCTGATGGCGCAGTGCCCGTCCAACCGCATCCACACCCGGATGCTGTACAAGAACCTGGTGTACGGCGCGGTGTCCTGACCGCGCAGGCGCAGTTACAGCGCCGTGTCCTGGAAGGCGCCTGAGCCTTGGCCCATGCGCGCCAGCACCTTCTGCACGGTCTGCTGGCTGGCCTCGCCCAGGTCGACGAACTCGCAGCCGAAGTGCAGCTGCTCGCCCGCGAGGAAAGACTTGTAGGCGCGGCGCGAGCAGACGTCCAGCCGCAGGTCCATCAGCACCACCGAGCCCAGCTCCAGCCGCACCCGCTCCAGCCGCAGGCCGGCCACCAGGTCGCGGTGCTCGGCCTGCGGGCCGCGCAGACCCACGCCGCCCATGGACAGGTCGTCCACCGCCAGCACGCGCCGCTTGCCCTTGGCCTGGAACACCGCACGCAGCGACGGTCCGAGCGGCGTTTCCTGCCGCGCGAAGCGGCGCCGCTGCAGCTGCAGCAGTCTGGCCGGCAGTGGCGCGCGGGCGGCCAGCAGATCACCGGCCTGCTGCTGCCAGGCAAAGTCGGCATGGAACTGCAGCCGCAGCCCCTCGGGCGCTGCCACCACCAGCGCGCGGTCTGCCGTGGGCGCATGGGGCGCACGCACATGGACAACGACCAGACCGCCGGGCTCGACCACCTGTACCAGCCGGCCGCACTGCGCCGTGCCGCCGCCCTCGGGGTAGAACGTGACTGGCTCGGCCCGCATGGCCAGGTCGCGCAGCACGGCGAGCACGCGGCGCGGATCGTCCACCTGCAGCGCAGTCTGCGCCAGCGCATCGCCGATCGGCTCGATCAGCGGCAGCGCCGGATCGGCCTCGGGGGCGGGGTTGCGCGAGAAGAACGAGGGCCAGATCATGCGTTGGGCAGCGGCGGCGGCAGGCGCCGTCCATCGAAAAGTGACCGGTTGTATCACCTCCGGCGCGGCCGGGCTGCGCCAGCGGCGCCGCCCGTCGGCTGCCGCACGCATCGCGCCAGATGCTGGCCAACCGCACAGGCAGCCTCGCGCCGCAAGCCTCTTTTCCGCATCCCAGACAATAGGGCTTGCACGGCCCGGCGCCCGAGCCGGGCCATCCGCCCGTTGCGCCCTTCTTCGTCCATGACCGAACCACAAGATCTTCCCTTTCTCTCCCGCCTGTCCCTGGCCATCGGCAGCTTCTTCGCGCTGCTGGGCGACGGCCGCCTGGCCGCCCGCGTGCAGGCCCTGCGCGCCGGCGCACCGCTGGCCAGCGAGGTGCCCACCCCAGCACCGGTGCCGGCAGCGCCGCCCCCGCCCGCGCCGGCACCCGTGCGCGCCACGGCCCAGGTCGATGCCGCGCTGCAGCTGCTGGCCCTGCTGCAGCGCGAAGCGCGCTTCGTCGACTTCCTGCAGGAAGACATTGCCGCCTACTCCGATGCCGACGTGGGCGGCGCCGCCCGTCTGCTGCACGGCGGTGCGCGCAAGGTGCTGCACGACACCTTCGACCTGGAGGCCGTGCGCCCCGAGGCCGAAGGCAGCCGCCTGACGCTGCCGGCCGGATTCGACGCCGCCTCCGTGCGGGTGACCGGCAACGTGGTCGGCCAGCCGCCGTTCACGGGGACGCTGCAGCACAAGGGTTGGCGCGCCACCGCCGTGCGCCTGCCAGCGCTGACGGCAGGCCACGACACGCGCGTGGTCGCGCCAGCGGAGGTGGAGCTTTGAGCCGCCTCGACTGCCCGGCCGCCCGGCAAGCGGCGCGCACCGCAGCACGCACCGCCGGGGTGCCGGCATGACGCGCTACGCCATCGGCATCGACCTGGGTACCACCCACAGTGCACTGTCGTTCGTCGATCTGGAGTCCGAGGCTGCACTACCGCAGATCCTGCCCATCGCCCAGCAGAGCGGGCCTGGCGCGGTGCAGGACTTCGGCCTGCTGCCGTCCTTCCTCTACATGCCGAACGCGAGCGAGTTCGTTGCCGGCGACCTCGCCCTGCCCTGGAACGCGGAACCTGCC
>CAJYRH010000604.1 GCA_913776795.1 uncultured Pseudorhodoferax sp.
CGGCGAGCTCTGGGGCCAGCCCGGCATCGTGGACAACCGCGCCGGCGCCGGCGGCATCGTGGGCGCGGAGATCGCGGCCAAGCAGCCGGCCGACGGCTACAACCTGTTCGTCTGCGCGATCCACCATTCGGTGCTGCCCGCGCTCAAGCCGGGCCTCACCTACGACATCGAGAAGGACTTCGTGCCCGTGAGCTTCGGCGCGATGTTCCCCGTCATCCTGGTCGCCAATCCAGCGCTGCCGGCCAGGAACGTGGCCGAGCTCGTGGCCCTGGCCAGGAAGGAACCCGGCAGGATCGCCTTCGGTTCCTCGGGCAACGGCGGCGGCACGCACCTGGCCGGCGAGCTGTTCAACATGCAGGCCGGCGTGCAGCTGCAGCACATTCCCTACAAGGGCAGCGCACCCGCCATGACCGACCTGCTGGGCGGCCAGGTGCAGCTCATGTTCGCCGACGCGCCGACGGCGCTGCCCCAGATCCGCGCGGGCAAGGTGCGTGCGCTGGGGGTGGCCAGTGCCCAGCGCTCGGCGCTGCTGCCCGAGCTGCCGACCATCGCCGAATCCGGCGTGCCCGGCTACGAGGCCTACTCCTGGGCCGGTTTGCTCGCCCCAAAAGGCACGCCGCCCGAGATCGTCGCCCGGATCAGCGCCGACCTGCAGAAGGTCATGACCCAGCCCGACGTCAAGCAGCGCCTGTACGACGCGGGCGCCGAAGCCATGCCCACGTCGCCGGAGAAGTTCGCGCAGATGCTCCACGGCGAAATCTCCAAGTGGGGCAAGGTCGTGAAGACCGCCAACATCCGGATGGACTGAGAGATGAAAGCGCCCCGGTTTGGACTTCTCGCTGCGTGTGGAAGTCGAATGCCCCCTTTAGAGGGCGCACCCGTCCGCCCGCCAGAGCCAGTCCCGCGGCTGCGCTGGCATGGCCTGCTCCGCGGCCTGTCGGCCAGTGGCGTGCGGGCCGGTTTCAGGCGAAGCGCCCGGCGCGCCGCGACGGACCATTGAGATGCCACCCCGTCTCTTGAGCGAGCGCCGCGGCCGCGTGCTGCTGCTGACCATCAGCCAGCCCGACCTGCGCAACGCACTGCACCCCAGCCTGTACCCGCAGGCCACGCAGCACTTTCGCGCCGCCGGAGCCGACGACAGCATCGGCGCCATCGTGCTGTGCGGCGATGGCGCCCACTTCTGCGGCGGCGGCGACCTGCGCCGACTGCAGCAGCAACGCACGCAGCCGGCGGACGGCCAGCGGCACATCCTCGACGCCCTGCACGACTGGATCGAGGCCATGCGTGCCTGCCCGCTGCCGGTGATCGCCGCGGTCGAAGGCGCGGCAGCCGGTGGCGGCTTCTCCGTGGCGCTGGGCTGTGACCTGGTCGTGGCCGCCGAGAATGCGCGCTTCGTCATGTCGTACGTGCGCATCGGCCTGTCGCCCGACGGCGGCGGCACCGAGTCGCTGGCCCGCGCGCTGCCGCCGCAGGCGGCGCTGGAGCTGCTGCTCGATGGCGAGGTCGCGAGCGCGCAGCGCCTGCAGGCGCTGGGCCTGGTCAACCGCATCGCGCCGCCGGGCCAGGCCGTGGCCACCGCCCTCGCCTGGGCCGGGCGCCTTGCGCAGGGCCCGCGCGCCGCGCAGCAGCGCATCAAGCAGCTCGTGCACGCCGCACATGGCCGCGACCACCGCGCCCAGCTCGATGCCGAACGCGACGCCTTCGTCGCCAGCCTGTACGGCCCCGAGGCCGCCGAAGGCATCTCCGCCTTCCTCGACAAACGCAAGCCGACCTACCACACGCCATGACCGACCTGCTCAACGCCGCACTGAACCCGGCTTCCATCGCCGTCATCGGCGCTTCCGAGAACCCGCACAAGATCGGCGGGCGGCCCATCGCCTACATGCAGCGCATGGACTACCGGGGCCGGCTCTACCCCATCAACCCCAGCCGGCGCGAACTGCAGGGGCTCGCTTGTTACGCGTCGCTGGCCGACCTGCCCGAGGTGCCCGAGATGGCCATCGTCATCGTCGCGGGGGAACAGGCCATCGCGGCGGTCGAAGACTGCGCCGCACGCGGCGTGCGTTGCGCCGTGGTGATCGCTTCGGGCTTCGGCGAGACCGGCGCGGCCGGCAAGGTCCAGCAGGACCACATGCGCGACGTGGCCCGCGCGGCCGGCATGCGCCTGGTGGGTCCCAACACCCAGGGCCTGGCCAACTTCGGCACGGGCGCCATCGCCAGCTTCTCCACGCTGTTCACCGAGATGCCGCCGGCCGACGGTCCGGTCGCCGTGGTCAGCCAGAGCGGCGGCATGGCCGCCATGGCCTACGGCCTGCTGCGCCAGCGCGGGCTGGGCGTGCGCCACGTGCACGCCACCGGCAACGAGGCCGACGTGGGCGTGGCCGACCTGGCCTGGGCCGTGGCCCAGGATCCGGAGGTCAAGCTGGTGCTGCTGTACCTGGAGCACATCGCCGATCCGGCCCTGCTGGCCGCCGCTGCCGCCCATGCGCGACAGCGCGGGCTGCCCATCGTGGCCGTGAAGGCCGGCCGCACGGCCGGCGGCGCGCAGGCCGCGTCCTCCCACACGGGCTCGCTGGCCAACGAGGACGGCGTGGTCGACGCCTTCCTGCGCCGCCACGGCATCTGGCGTGTGCGCGACCCGCATGCCCTGGCATTGGCCGCGCCGGGCTACCTGCAGGGCTGGCAGCCCGCGGGCCGGCGCCTGGTCATCGTCAGCAACTCGGGCGCCAGTTGCGTGATGGGCGCCGATGCGGCCGAGCAGCATGGCCTGCAGATCGCCACGCTGTCGGACGCCACGCGGCGCGAACTGGCCGCGCGCCTGCCGGGCTTTGCGACCACCACCAACCCGATCGACATCACGGCTGCACTGCTGTCCAACAGCGGCCTGTTCAGCGAGGTGCTGCCCGTGATCGCGCAGGACGACGGGGCCGACATGGTGTTCATCCACATCCCCGTCTCGGGCGCAGGCTACGACGTGGCGCGTTTCGCGCGCGACACGGCCGCATTCGCCAAGGCCAGCGGCAAGCCCGTGGCCGTGGCGGCCTGGCAGGAGAGCGTCGCCGAGGTCTTCCGTGCGGCCGGCGTGGCGACCTATGCCAACGAGGACGAGGCGCTCGGCGCGCTGGCCCAGGTGGCCGGCCATGCCGCACTGCTGCGCGAGCCGCTGCCGGCGGCGCCCACGGCGGCGCCGCCCGTGCTGCCCGACCAGGAACGGAACCAGGGCCTGCTCAACGAAGCCGACAGCCTGGCCCTGCTGGCCGCGCAAGGCGTGCCCGTGGTCGCGCACCGGCTGTGCCGCAGCGCCGAGGACGCGCGCGCAGCCTTCGCCGAACTGGGTGGTCCCGTGGCCGTGAAGGCCTGCTCGCGCGACGTGCCGCACAAGTCCGAGCACGGCCTCGTCGCGCTGAACCTGGACGGTGCCGACGCGGTCGCCGCGGCTTTCACCGCGCAATGGGACAAGCTGGCGACCATGGGCGCCGCGCAGGACGGCGTGCTGGTCGCCCGCATGCAGCGCGGCCGGCACGAGGCCATGGTCGGTGCCCACATCGACCCGCAGTTCGGCCCCGTCGTGGCGGTGGGCGACGGCGGCAAGTACGTGGAGGCCATGCGCGACGTGGCGCTGCTGGTGCCGCCCTTCGCCGAGGCCGAAGTGGTGGCCGCGCTGGGCCGCCTGCGCATCGCGCCGCTGCTGGCCGGCACCCGCGGCGACCCGCCGCTGGACGTGCGCGCGCTTGCGCGCATCGCCGTGCAGGTCGGCCAGACCATCGTGGCCGCGCAGGGCCGCATCGCGTCCATCGACCTCAACCCCGTGCTGCTCCGCGCGGCCGGCGACGGCGCCACCGTCGTCGACGCTCTCATTGAAATGAAGGAAACCCCATGAGCAAGAAGACCATCCGCATCGGCTCCGGCTCGGCCTGGTGGGGCGACCGCGTCGAACCCGCGCAGCTGAACGCGGAACAGGGCCGGCTCGACTACCTGTGCTTCGAGACCATGGCCGAGGCCACGATCTCGGCCGCCCAGGTACGTGCGCGCCGCGACCCGTCCTTCCCGGGCTACGACACCTACCTGGACGACCGCATGCGCGCCGTGCTGCCGGCCTGCATGGCGCAGGGCGTGCGCATCGTCACCAACCAGGGCTGGATCAACCCGCGCGGCGCCGCCGCCCGCATCGCCGAACTGCTGGCCGGCATGGGCCACAGGGGCGTGAAGATCGCGGCCGTGGACGGCAGCCTCGTGACCGAGCGCATCGCGCAACTGGCCGACACCGTCATGGAGACGGGCGCGCCGCTCGCGTCGCTGGCGGACAGCATCATCTCGGCCGAGGTCTACCAGGGTGCCGAGCCCATTGCCGAGGCGCTGCGCGCGGGCGCGCAGATCGTGGTCACGGGCCGCGTGGCCGA
>CAJYRH010000605.1 GCA_913776795.1 uncultured Pseudorhodoferax sp.
CGTGAAGTCTCCGGCCACCAGCAGCGGCAGTGCACGCACCGAGCGCTGGATGCATTCGTCGATCGCGTCGCGGTGCTCGGCCATCGGCTTCTTGAGCACCCAGCCGAGCACCTGGTCCTTGGCACCCGGATGGCCGATGCCCAGGCGCAGTCGCCAGTAGTCGGGCGAACCCAGCTGGGCGTGGATGTCGCGCAACCCGTTGTGGCCGGCATGGCTGCCGCCTTGCTTGAGCTTGACCTGGCCCGGCACGATGTCCAACTCGTCGTGCGCGACGAGCACTTCCGCAGGAGCGATCTTGAAGAAGCGCGCGAGCGCCGCCACCGACTTGCCAGACAGGTTCATGAAGGTTTGCGGCTCCAGCAGCCACAGCGTCTGGCCATCCATCTGCGTGCGCGCCGCGAGACCGAAGTAGCTTTTCTCGGGCACGAGCGACACCTTGAGTTCGCGGGCGAGCGCGTCGATGAACCAGAAGCCGGCGTTGTGCCGGGTTTGTTCGTAGTCGGGGCCCGGGTTGCCCAGGCCGACGAAGAGCTTGATCCCCATGGCCGCGATTATTCCGCCGAGATCCTGGCCGCGCGGATGATGCGGCCGTTCGCGTCGTGCTCCGCGGCGATCGCGCGTGCGAACTCGGCCGCCGTGCCGCCCGTCGGAAGGTTGTCAGTGGCCAGCAGCTTGGCGCGCAGGTCGGGCATGGCCAGGGCCTTGCTGACCTCCGTGTTGTAGCGCGCCAGCAGCGCGACCGGCAACCCCGCAGGCGCGAAGATGCCGAACTGCGAAGACAGGTTCGCCGCCGGCACGCCGAGCTCGGCCAGTGTGGGCACCTGCGGCAGGCTGTCCAGCCGCGCCGGCGAGCCCACGGCCAGCGGGCGGAGCTTGCCGGCGCGAACCTGGGCGGCGAGGGCCGGGCCGGCATTGGTGGACAGGATCTCGAATTGGCCGCCCAGTGCATCGGTGAGCTGCTGGCCACCGCCCTTGTAGGGGATGTGCGTGATGTCCACGCCGGCCACCGCGCGCAGCTGCGCCAACATGATGTGCCCCAGCGAAGCCTGGCCCGAGGTGGCCCAGCGCACCGCGCCGGGCTGGATGCGCGCCAGTTCGAGCAGGGCCTTGAAGTCGGCGGCGGCGCAGGCCGGCGTGGCGGCCAGCACCACGGGCGAGACCATCACGCTGGCCACGGGCACGATGTCCTTAAGCGGGTCGAACGGCGACTTGCCCAAGTGCGGATTCAGCACCAGCGGGCTGACCGCAGAAAATCCCAGCGTGGCCCCGTCCGGTGCGGCCTTGGCCACCATGTCCATGCCGATGCTGCCGCTGGCGCCGGCCTTGTTCTCGACCATCACGGTGGTGCCGAGCTGCACTGCGAGCTTGTCGGCCAGTGCGTGTGCGACGACGTCGGACACGCCGCCAGCGGGATAGGCGACGACGACGCGCACGGTGGACGGAATGCTTTGCGCCGTGCTGACGAGGGGCAGCGCGGCCAGTGCGCCCAGCACGCTGCGGCGGGACACGTGGAGGTTCATGGATCGGTGTTCGGCAAAAGCGGAAATGAAAACGGCCCGCCGAGGCGGGCCGTCTTGGCGAGGCGCAGAGCTTACTTCTTGCCCTTGCCCTTGGCAGGAGCGGCCGGGGCAGCGGCCACCGGGGCCACTTCTTCTTCGACCACGGGTGCAGTCGCCGAGGCCAGCACGGGGGCCTTGCGGCCGTGGCTGACCCACTTCACGCCCTTGGGCAGCTTGATGTCGTTCAGCGTCACGGTGCCGTTGTTCTTCAGGCCCGACAGGTCAACTTCGATGAACTCGGGCAGGTCGGCCGGCAGGCTGTTCAGTTCGAGTTCGGTCGTCACGTGGTTGACCAGGTTCTGGTCCAGCTTGACGGCGTCGGACTCTTCCTGGCCCTTGAAGTGCACGGGCACCTTCTTGTTCAGGCGGGTCTTGGCATCGACGCGTTGGAAGTCGATGTGCAGCACCAGCTGGCGGAACGGGTGCATCTGCACGTCGCGCAGCAGGACCTTGTTGACCTGGCCGCCCAGTTCCATCTCCAGCACGGAGGAGTGGAAGGCTTCCTTCTTGAGGGCGTGCCACAGTGCGTTGTGGTCCAGCTCGATCAGCTGGGGCTCGCCGGAACCGCCATAGACGATGCCGGGCGTCTTGCCCGTGATGCGCAGACGGCGGCTCGCACCCGTACCCTGCTTGGCGCGCTCGAAAGCGACGAATTTCATGGTGAACTCCTGTTGGAACGGGCCGCGACCAGCCTGCGCTCCTGTTGAAAAAACGACGCCGCGCAGGAAGCGCGGCGGCGTCCGCTTGGTGCTCCCGGTGTCAGAACAGGTTGTCCTGCTCCGAGAACAGACTCATGACCGACTCGCCCTTGGCAATGCGCTGGATCGTCTCGGCGATCAGCGGTGCCACGGTGAGTTGGCGGATCTTCTTGCAGCCCGCCGCGGATTCGCTGAGCGGGATGGTGTTGGTCACGACGACCTCGTCGAGGGCCGAGCCCTGCGTGATGCGCTCGATGGCAGGACCCGAGAAGATCGGGTGCGTGCAGTAGGCATAGACCTTCTTGGCGCCGCGCTCCTTGAGCACCTCGGCCGCCTTCACGAGCGTGCCGGCGGTGTCGATCATGTCGTCCATGATCACGCAGTTGCGGCCGTCGATCTCGCCGATGACGTGCATGACTTCGCTGACGTTGGCCTTGGGGCGCCGCTTGTCGATGATGGCCATGTCGCAGCCCAGTTGCTTGGCCAGCGCACGTGCGCGCACCACGCCGCCCACGTCGGGCGAGACCACGATCAGGTCTTCGTAGTTCTGCTGGCGCAGGTCGCCCAGCAGCACGGGCGAGGCGTAGATGTTGTCCACCGGGATGTCGAAGAAGCCCTGGATCTGGTCGGCATGCAGGTCCATGGTCAGCACCCGGTCGACACCGGCGGACTGGAGCATGTTGGCCACCACCTTGGCCGTGATCGGCACGCGGGCCGATCGCGGGCGGCGGTCCTGGCGGGCGTAGCCGAAGTAGGGGATGACGGCACTGATGCGCTCGGCCGAGGCGCGCTTGAGCGCGTCGACCATGATGAGCAGTTCCATCAGGTTGTCGTTGGTCGGCGCACAGGTGCTCTGCACCACGAACACGTCGCGGGCCCGCACGTTCTGGTTGATCTCCACCGTGACCTCGCCGTCGGAGAAGCGACCGACGCTGGCAGCACCCAGCGTGATGCCGAGGTGGTGCGCGATCTCAGCGGCCATACCGGGATTGGCGTTGCCGGTGAAGATCATGAAATCGGGATGGAGGGCCTGCATCACGTGCCTCGGCTGGGTTAGCCAGAAAAAACAAAGGGCCTGAACTCAGGCCCGACTTGTCAGGTGGCAGGGGAAGAAGGATTCGAACCTTCGCATGCTGGAATCAAAATCCAGTGCCTTAACCAACTTGGCGACTCCCCTACACAGGTGTCCGGCAAAGCCGTCCACCGATCAACTGTCCCTGGATGCCCACCCCGCCAAAGGATGAACATCCATGTTGCTGCAAATTCGCACCTGCCAACCCTGCGGAGCGATCGGCTGATCGTCCCGATCCCAGAGTGCAAACACTGCGCTTCCAGAGCCCGTCATTCTGCCACTTCTACCGTGTGCCGAGAGCCATGAGAGGGCGTCTGCGACATCGGTGCTCAGGCTCTGAGCGACGTCCTGCAGGTCGTTTTTACCGAAGTAAAAGGGCTGTGCAGCAAAGCCTGTGAGTATAGCACTGTCAGAATCGCGCTTCAGCAACGGAGACCCAAAAATTTTTGCAGTCTCCAATCCCTGCGGCGGTTTGACCACCAGAAATCGGGCTGGCGGGATGTCCACGGCCTGCATGGTCTCGCCGATGCCCTCGACCCAGGCGTTGCGGCCAAACAGGAAGAACGGAACGTCCGCCCCCAGTGTGAGGCCGATGGCGGAGAGCGTGGCCAGGCTCAGGTCCAGGTCCCACAGGCGGTTCAGTGCCAACAGGCAGCTCGCTGCGTCCGACGAGCCGCCGCCCATGCCGGCCTGCGCCGGCACGCGCTTGAGCACACCGATGTGTGCGCCCAGCCGCGTGCCACTGGCCTGTTGCAGGGCGCGCGCTGCGCGCAGCGTGAGGTCATCAGGCGGAAGGGCAGGGCCCAGGTCCTCACGGCTCAACCGACCATCGGTGCGCAGCTCGAAATGCAGCGTGTCGTGCCAGTCGATGAGCATGAAGACCGACTGCAGCAGGTGGTAGCCGTCTGGCCGCCGACCCGTGACGTGCAGGAACAGGTTGAGCTTGGCCGGGGCTGCGACCTCGTACAAGGCCTTCATGGCTGCTGCAGCACGATGCGCAGCTCGGCCGTCGGCAACGGCATGCTGCGGCGTGCGGTGAGGCGGCCGTCGGCGATGCGCGACAGGTCGGCCTGCCACCCGGCAACCTCTGCTGCGCGTCCATCCAGCCAGGAGAAGAGCGCTGGCAGCGGCAGGGCGGTGCCGGTGGCATCCTGCGTCAACGCATCGATCGATGGGTAGGCGCGGCGCTTGCCGTCGGCTTGCAATTCAGCCATGCCGGGTGCCCAGCGCAGCTGCGCAAGCGTTGCGCCGAGCGGTGAGTACAGCAAGAGTTCGCCGGACTGCGGTGTGCCGCGCAGCTCGAAGCCGGCGGAAAACGATTGCGGCCTGTCTGCGTCGACCTGCAATGCCAGCCGGCCACTCCAGTAGGGCTGACCAACGCTGTCCGGCGCGCGCGGCGGCAAGGCGCAGGCCGTCAGGCCGATCACACCTGCCAGCAGCAGACAGCGCCGCAGGTGCAGCGTTGTCATGGGAGCCCGGGCACGCGCAGACGCTTGAGCGTGGTGCGCAGGGTCTCGTTGTCGGCGTTCAAGCCCAGACCCTCGCGCCAGACGGCGAGCGCGCGTTCACGCTGGCCACCGGTCCACAGCACTTCGCCCAGGTGGGCCGCGATCTCGGCATCGGGCTTGGTCTGGAAGGCTTGCAACAGGATCTTTTCTGCTTCGGCCCGGTTGCCCAGGCGAAACTCCACCCAGCCCAGGCTGTCGGCGATGAAGGGGTCGTTCGGCACGATCTCCAGGGCCTTCTGGATCAGGCGCTTGGCCTCGTCCAGCCGCACGTTCCGATCGGCCAGCGAGTAACCCAGCGCGTTGTAGGCGTGGTGGTAGTCGGGACGCAGCTCGATCAGCCGGCGCAGCAGCCGCTCCATCTCGTCGAGCCGGTCGAGTTTCTCGGCCACCATGGCCTGCTCGTAGAGCAGTTCCGTATCGTTCGGCTCGCGCTGAAGCGCCTGCTGCAAGCGGTCGTAGGCTTCCTGGAAGCGCTTGGCTTCACGCAGCAGCTGGACTTCGGCATTGAGCTTGGCTCGCGCCTCGGCTTCGTTGCGTTCCGGCAGGCCGCGGATCAGCGTGCGCGCTTCCTCCAGCCTGCCCTGGCGCGCCAGCAGCGAGGCACGGCGGCTCTGGGCGGCCAACAGTTCCTCGGCGTTGTCGATGCGCCCGAGCCAGCCTTCGGCCGCTGCGAAGTCCTTGCGCTTCTCGGATGTCTGCGCCAAAGCCAGATAGGCCTGGTTCATCGCGCGCTTGCGCGCTTCGCTCTCTGGCAGAGGCTGTGCGAGGCTGAGGAAGCGCTTGAGCGACAACTCGGCCGCTTCGGGGCGGCTGTCCTGCGCCTGCACGGAGCCGAGCACCAGCCAGCCGTCCGGAAAGTCGGGGCTGCGCGTCGTCAGATCCTCCAGCTGCGCCAGCGCCTCCGCGTAGCGCATGTCGTCCAGCAGCCCACGTGCATAGGCCAGCTGCATCTCGGGCGAGGGACTGGCCTGCAACTGCCGCTTGACGATGGCTTCGGCCTGCGGCTGGTTGCGTCCGAACATCTCCAGCGCCAGGACGGCCGGGCCCTGGGCGCCGGGCTCGACCTCCTGCCCGCGCCGCGCAGCGTCCAAAGCGCCGGCCGCGTCGCCGGCAGACAGGCGCATGCGGCCCAGGCTGGTCCAGGCCGACGCACCCGTGGTCTGGTCCTGCAGGTAGCCCTGCAGCGACTGCTCGACTGCTTGCAGCGCGAGCTTCTTGTCGGGCACGCGGGCATACACGCGCGGCACCGCAAGGATGGCCGCATTGCGTTCCATGGGCGGGCTGCTGGCGATTTCGCTGCGCAGCGGTTCCACCGACTCCAGCACGCGGTTGGCCGCAACCAGGATCTGGAGCAGGAAGCGATTGGCCTCGCGCGACTGCGGCAGCGTGTCGCGCCAGGCACGCGCGGCGCGCAGCGCGGCATCGGGCGAGCGCGATTGCAGGGCCAGTTCGACAGCGCGTTGGAACAACAGCGGGTCCTTGGCCTTGATGGCGGCGTCAAGAATCAGCGCGTAACCGGTCGCACGCTCGCCGCCAGAGGCGTTCAGCTCGCCCAGCAGCAACTCGTAGAACAGTTCCGCCGTCAGCGCAGACTGGACAGGGGGCGGTGACGCGGAGGATTCGCCGGGGGCGGAGAGAGCTTGCGCATGTGCCGGCAGCAGGCCCAGCAGCAATGTCAGCGAGACAAGACCACGGGCAGCCGGTCGCGGGAGACGCTTCATCGGGCCATCATAATGCAGCCCGCCAAGCCCCACGGACCATGCCGGAACTGCCAGAAGTTGAAGTCACGCGCCGCAGTTTTGCAGAGCGCATCGCCGGCGCGACCGTGACCGGCGTGCGCCTGGGCAAGCCGCTGCGCTGGGGGCTGGGCGTTGCCCCCGAAACGTTGGTCGGCCGCCGGGTCGAGGCCGTGCGCCGGCGCGGCAAGTACCTGTTGCTGGACCTCGACCACGGCCTGCTGCTGCTGCACCTGGGCATGTCCGGAAGTCTGCGTTTCGACCAGCAGATGCTGCCGGCCGGGCCGCACGACCATTTCGACATGCAGACCTCGCTCGGCCTCCTGCGCCTGCACGATCCGCGGCGTTTCGGCGCCGTCGTGCATGCCCAGAGCGAGCAGGCGCCTGAAGCCGTCAAGCTGCTGGGCCGGCTCGGCGTGGAGCCACTGGAGGAAGCGTTCGACGCCGCGGCGTTCCACGCCGGCCTGCGCTTGCGCGCCGCGCCGATCAAGCAGGTGCTGCTGGCAGGTGAACTGGTCGTGGGCGTGGGCAATATCTATGCATCGGAGGCGCTGTTCCTGGCGGGCATTCGGCCGACCACAAGGGCGCGCCGCATCGGGCCAGCGCGTGCGCGCAGGTTGCACGCTGCGGTGCGCGAGGTGCTGGCGCGCGCCGTGCAGCGCGGCGGCAGCAGCCTTCGCGACTTCTCGAACGCCTATGGCGAGCAGGGCCACTTCCAGCTGGAGACCATGGTCTACGACCGCGAAGGGCTGCCCTGTCGCGTCTGCGGTACTCCCATCCGCGCGCTGCGCCAGGGCCAGCGTTCCACCTTCTTCTGCCCGCAATGCCAGCGCGCATGAGCCGCGCGCGGCCGCCCGACGACGTGCATGCCGGGGTCGATGCCGAAGGTGCGCCGACGGCGAGCGGCGCCGATGCGCGCGAGCCCGGCTGGGCTGCGCACCAGGTCGTGCAGTGGCAGGCCACCCATGGCCGCCATGCGCTGCCCTGGCAGAACACGCGCGATCCCTATCGGGTCTGGCTGTCCGAGATCATGCTGCAACAGACCCAGGTCGCCGCCGTGATCGGCTACTACGCGCGCTTTCTCGCGCGCTTTCCAGACGTGCAGGCCCTGGC